>JAIEOZ010000254.1 GCA_019750035.1 Alphaproteobacteria bacterium
AATTACAAACCAAGAAAAATTATAAACCATAAAGACGGATTTCACATTTTAAATCCTCTTGATTTGAAAGAGCAGAATGATTAAGGTTTCACGGGTGCCCGCTTGGTGGAATGGTAGACACAACAGACTTAAAATCTGTCGGCCTTTGGCCGTGCCAGTTCGAGTCTGGCAGCGGGCACCAAATAAAATGCTTGAGTTTTTGAAGTCTCAGGCTTTTATTTTAAAAGTTCAAAGACTTGCCAACCTTCCTCGATTCCGTGGAAAACTCAAACGAGTGAACGTATGGGCTCGAGAGGTCAGGAACAAAGCCCCGTTAAAGGAAATCTGGGTGTTTTAGGGCGATTCATCTGCCTCCTCAAGTGAAGATATCATGCGCTTACCCCCCCCATAAGAGGACGAAGTGAATGCTTGTCCTGAGCCCGTTGCCTTATAGGGCACGGTTCTACATGGGGAGAGTTGCGGTAACGCGCTCCTCTAACAGCTTGCTTTAAAGAGAGCGCCATTTGACCAACTTCTGTTTTTCTGTTATGCTCTATAAAAATATTAAACATCAACAAGGGAGAAATATCATGAAAACTTCTATTTTTGTGTCTACAGTCTTCGCTATGTCTGTATGTGCAGGTTACGTTAATGCATACGATGTCGTTCCCGAATCTCCGCGAACGATTAAAGAGTGCCATATATGGGCAGAATCTCAAAAAGGAACGGACCTTTATCCGCATGCAAATCGTCGATGCGACGCTCTGAAAAATTGTATAGCGAATGAATCTACCGGTGAGCTTCAGTTACGTGAATGTATGACAAAAGCTGAAAGTCAATTCTTAAACGCTTCGAATATGATACAACCTCAACTTCAATCAGGTGCTCATCAGTTAGATACAGATGCTATTACAACTTCTGCAGGTTCATTTTATGAACGAAATGGTGATGGCAAGGGATTTAGAAATGCGACCGAAGGCAACTGATAATTTTTTGATTTTTGGTTCTTAATCTAAAAGCTCTGAGGGTTTTTGAGGAGAAGATTTAATAATAAGATAAGGTCTTCTTCCCTCAGTTGCTTATTTAGTGTGTCCTTATAACCATCCTAACCTGTGAACAAAGACTACCCAAGTGCAACAGTAAAATTTTCGTCTGACTTATTCGTGATGATGAGGACAGGCGCAGGCTTTTTCAATCTGACGCTTTAAACGTCGAGCCGCAGCTGTTAGTTTTCGGTCATTCGTTGACTTTAAGAATGCGTCGATTCCCCCATTTTTTTCAACGGTCCGAATGCCTGATGGGGAGACACGCATATGGACTTTACCATTTAATGACTCACTTAGAAAAGTAGCCTCTTGGAGGTTTGGTGCAAAGGTACGCCGAGATTTATTATTCGCATGAGAAACATTATTGCCACTCATCACTTTTTTGCCTGTAATTCCACATTCTCTGGCCATAATTTTTCCTTGCTTAACTAAAATTCTTAGTATGTTTAAAGGATATTGGTGTAAAGGTCAAGAATGTTGTGGAGCAGCAGTGTAAAGAAAGAGTGAGGGGGAGAGTTAGACTTTATAAGTAATAAGCTTCACATGTTTAACGTCTTATGGATAAGGCGAGCCATTCGTTCTCCTGATTCAACAGCTCCCTCGAGAGTCCCCAGTGTGTCAAGGGTTGTGTGTTCGCCCGCAAAAAATAGTTTATCCTGTACAGGTCTAAACGCTTTTCGTATTTTTTCCCCTCTAAGGGTTATCTCACTCAGCCATGTCGCTGTTCCCACCCCACGATTTGAATAGGATCCTTTTGCATAGGGATCTAAAGCCCAACTTTTAAAAACGCTTCTGTCATAGGAGACAAGCTGCCTATCTTGAGAAGAATGAATTTCATCGATACTAACTTGCAAAGTTGGATAAACAGTCTTAAGATTCCGAAGATCACGGTCTAAAAGAAAAGTTGCTTGTTTTTTCTCAAAAATTCCTGCGTTCCCGCCATAATAAAAAGTAATGATTTGACCCTCATCATTGAACCAGTTAACCGTATCAGGATGGATAACAAAGCTGTATTTGTTAAGGGGGAATTCACTCGAAACGAGAATTTTGCCATTGGTCCCATACTGAAGTGATTTCATACGTATAAGCTGTTCTGCAGGGATGGTTTCGTCCCTAAAATCAATAGCTTCCATTATAGAGCAGGGAATAGCTAAGAGGATAATGTCTGCCTTAACCTCATGATAGTGATTAAAGATCAACGTCATGTTTTGTGGATTTCGTTGAACAGCTGTGAGAACCTCTTCGTAATGAACTTTATTGATTAACCTATTTGCTAAAGTAAGGGGAAGCTGAGCGTTCCCCCCTTTAAGGGTCATCCACTGGAAAGTAGGGAAGGGATTTTCATCAAGGTTCTGCGCAATTTCCAGAAATCTCGTGAATAATTCATAAAGGGTATCAATAGTGCTAGGATCTAGTCTGAGAGGGTCAGATCCCTCATAACCTCTTAGGGTTGACGAAAGGATAAAATGAAGGTCTGGATCTTTAAAGACAGAATCTATCACTTGTTGCAAATTTTGCGATGACGCCGCAAATTTTTCGAGTGTTGTCCATAAGGTCTCTGTCTCTTGGAATCTCTTAAAAATGTCCAAGAAAGACTCTAGGGAAGATCCAGTCGCATAAATTGGCGAAAAGGGCTTCTCCTTCTGCAGAATATCTAACCTTAAATCAGAAATAAGCTTAAGACTATTTTCCGGAGAATGGCTATCGTTGAAGTTCTTGCCTCCCAACTCCTCAAGACTTTCTCCTATTTGGACTGTGAGAACACGGCCTCCTGGCCTTTGTCGAGCTTCATAGACGTGAACGTCATGCCCTTTTTCTTGTAGACGATAAGCTGCCGTAAGCCCTGCCAAACCTGCGCCAACAACGACAATTTTTGGAGCATAGGGTTTGTCGGAAAGGGAAATAGTCATTGACGACAATTTGCCATCGTTGCCCCAATATGCTGTTCCCCACGGGCTTTTGCTAGATCTTCCTGTCGTTGGCGATCACGCGCAGTCTGTTGTTTTTGAGGTGTTAAGGAATGATAACAATGAGGGCAAGAGACGCCCCGTTCATAATGAGGAGACAGCGTATCTTCTTGGGTAATGGGAAGGCGGCACCCATGACAGGAAGCATATTGACCTTGTTTAAGGCCATGGCTAATCGCAACACGACCATCAAAGACAAAGCAGTCTCCGTTCCACAGGCTTTGTTCAGGAGGAATCGTTTCAAGATATTTTAAAATACCCCCTTTTAAATGATAAACTTCTTTAAAGCCTTGAGATAACATGTAGGATGAGGCTTTCTCACACCGAATGCCGCCTGTGCAAAACATAGCAATTTTACGATGTTTTAAGGGATCAACGGTTGCGACAAAAGCTGGAAATTCAGAAAAAGACAAAGTTTTGGGGTTAAGGGAGCCTGGGAAGGTTCCAATATTAACTTCATAATCATTACGCGTATCAATGAGCAAAACGTCAGAATTAGAAATTAAGTCGTTCCATGCTTCTGGTTCTACATAAGTTCCTCTCTGATCTGAAGAACAAATATCAGGAACACCTAGTGTAACAATTTCTTTCTTTAACCGTACTTTCATGCGATGGAAGGGCATGTCATCGGTTTGAGATTCTTTATATTCTAAGCTGTCAAAACGTGTTGAAAGGAAAGATTTTAACGCATCAATGGCTGTTCTTGATCCAGCAACGGTTCCATTAATTCCTTCTGCCGCAAGAAGCAGGGTACCTCTTATTTTTTCTTGCATACACAAAAGCTTTAAACGGGGCCCCCATTCCCGGAATTCGGGAAGGGGGGTAAATTGGTAGAGAGCAGCAACAATGATATGAGGCATCGTTCAATAAATAAATGAGTGTATCTTTGCTTGAAGATAGCTTGTGTGAGAGGTAAACACAAGGCCTTGCGTCTTTTAGCTCCTTGTGATTTACTGCTATCTTATAAAAAGAGGCGTACTAAGATGGCGTGCCCTCAGTTGTTTTATAAAGGAGCCATCGTAAGGATATGAAAAAAAATGAAGACATCCCTTCTTAAATCAATAAGTTTGGTTGCTTTTTTGGGAGCAACAACACCAGCACTCATAGCAGATCCTGCCGCTCCAGCAACGACTCCTGCGCCTAAAGCAGATCATGTTGTTGCAGAGGTTGATGGTCAAAAGTTTACCTATTCTCAAATCATGGAAGCAAAGGCCAGCCTTCCTAAGCAATATCAATCAGCTCCTGACGATAAAATTCTTCCGGTACTTGCGAACCAAGCCGTTGATACATACTTGATCAACAAGGCAGCTCAAGCTGCTGGAGAAGCTCAAAAACCAGAAGTAGAAAAGGCAATTGCTAAGGCTAAAGAGAGTATTATTGCTCAAGGTTATCTTTTAGACAAGGTTAAGCCACTCATCACTGATGCTGCCCTTAAAGCTAAGTATGACGAAGTCATTAAGAATTTTCCTCAAGAAAAAGAAGTTCATTTAAGCCATATTCTCGTAAATGATCAAGCAACAGCAGTTGCCGTTATTAAGGCTTTAAAAAGTGGATCTGATTTCAAAACGCTTGCGAAGACAAAATCAACAGATGAAACAGCGAAAGCTGGGGGCGAACTTGGCTTTTTCAGGCGGAGCGAGCTTCCTAAGGAGCTTGGGGATGCAGCTTTTGCTTTAACGCCTGGATCTTATAGTCAAGAACCTGTGAAAACAGATTTCGGTTGGCACGTTTTGAAGGTTGAAGGATTCCGGGATGCAAAGCCTCCGAAATTTGACGAAGTCAAAAATGAGTTGAAAGGCCTTATGACTCAAGAAGCTATTGTTAATCTTGTGAAGGACTTAAGGAAAAATGCAAAAATTACATTTTTCGATAAAGACGGAAAGCCTTTGCCTTTAGAGGCAGCAACAAAGCCAGAAGCTCCAGCTTCAGAAGCTGCAACAGCACCTTCCGAAGTTGCTCCTCCTCCCCCACCAGCAGCACCTTCAGAGGTTGTTCCTCCCCCAGCTCCAGAAGCTGCACCGGCTGAGACGAAGTAATTAATAGTGGGAGAATGCTTATAAAGCATTCTCCTTTTACTTTGTTGAATTGAGCATGTATTGCATATAATATTACTTACAAAAATAATTAAGGATAAGTATAACAATAGGTTTGTCATTGCGCGGAGGGACAAAGTCCCGACAAAGCAATTCAGAAACATAAACTTAAATTACGGTATGCGTATAGCAGGTCTTTAACGAAAGGATATCCATATGGTAACCCATATTCATATGATTGCCCCTTCGTATCCTGTTTCTCTGGAAGATGTTCAGTTCGCAAAACAACATCTTGAGTCCTTGGGACTACAGGTGACGATTCCTCCTGATCTTTTAGGAGCAGATCTGCTGTGTGCTAACCATGATGAGGCTCGTTTATCCCATCTCAAAGCTGCCTTGGCCGATCCAGGGGCTGATGTTATATGGTTACTTCAGGGGGGGTATGGTCTTACGCGTCTTATTCCAGACCTTTTCTTTATGGAGAAACCATGTAAGGAAAAGTTATTTATAGGGTTTAGTGATGGGACAGCCTTGCATGTATTCTTAAATCAAGCCTGGAATTGGCCGTCAATCCATGGTGCGGGTGCTTTGCATATTACGAAGCAAAAGGTTGGAGCACAAACGATAGAGATGACTTTGCATCTTCTGAAAGAAGGGCAGCATTCCTATTCTCTTCCTTTTCTTAACCCAGTTAATGATAAAGCGAGAGAGATGTCTTCTCTTACGGGGACACTTATCGGAGGGAATCTTTGTCTTTTGACGTGTAGTTTAGGAACAGATTGGCAAATTAATGCTTCGGAGAAGATTCTTTTTCTCGAGGACATTGATGAACGAGGCTATCGCGTCGACCGTATGTTAGTCCATCTTCAGCAAGCAAGTATTTTTAATACTGTTAAAGCTATTATTTTTGGTGATTTTGTAGGGGGAAATGAAGCGAATGGTGCCTCTTTGATTCCTCAGGTTCTTGAACGGTTTTCAAATACAATTCATGTGCCCGTTTTTCGTTTACATGGCTGTGGGCATGGTAAAGAGAATATACCCCTTCCTTTTAATAAAAATCTTGATTTTTCAATTAATCTTCCTTGATTCATTTTACTGTCTAGCAAAAGGCCTTTGAGGCTGACGGTGTTGAGCCTTTCTATGGGTTGCTTTTTTCATTTGGATTCGTGAAATTTTGTCAAGTCTTGTAACCTGTAAGTAAAAATCACAGCTTTCTTGTAAAAGTTCGCGAAGGCGAGAAGGCAATGTTGTGTCCTTTGCAGGTGTATTTTCAAGGCACTGTTGCCCCCGTAAAACGCGACACTCTTCAGAAAGAACTTCATCGCGAGAAAGATCTTCTTCTAAGATGGCTTTTTGTAACATAAGCCATCCAATAATTTGGGTCATGCGAATGGTAATGCGCATAGCTTCACAGCTAACTTTAAATGTTTGAGTGGAGTCCATTCGCTTAACATCAAGAGGGGCTTGCCACTTAATATAATCATGAGTTGCTTGAAGAAGTGCATGGGCTTTTTGTAATTTTAAATCAATATAAGCTAAGGGGACCACCATGATATTCATTCTCCTATAAAAAACGTATATATATAGAATATAATATTTCATATTAATGAATGGTTTATTTATTTAACATTTAACTAAAGAGAGATGTCTTATATATCTTTTAAACCCAATATTGTTGTTCTTTAATTAATCCACCCATTTTGATATTATAATTTTGGAGTAAAAAGTGATTTAATATGGATCTGCAAATTTTTCTTTTTATTTTCCAAATTACTATCAAATATGATGGATAGTAGACAGAAACTTATGATTTGACAGAAAAGAAAAATTAATAAATAATTAAATATATTAAAATATAGGAGGTCTTTATTATGCGCATTTTTCTTTTTTCTGCTTTTGCTTCCCTACTTTTCTTTATACCTCCTTTGCAAGCCGTTAAAGGACTCTCGGAAAATGGAGAAATTTTAGATTTATCTAACATTTGCATAACTGCTCAAAAAGGGGTGAAGAGTCGAAGCCCAGGAGGGTGGAAAAAGCCTGGGCGCTCTGTAGATGAAATTGTAGAAGAGTACATAGATCCCCATAAAGAACAACTTTCTAAAGTCCAAGTGATCGACTTATCATCAAATAATTTGACAGATGATATTCTCAATCTTTTTGTAACGTCTCTTCAACAAAAAAATGTGTGGGAGTTACTTAAGAGTGTGCGGTTGGTTTGCTTGGAAAATAATAGTTTTACAGCAGAAGTTGCTCCTACTTTAACCCAATTATTAAACCTTAATAGCGAAGAAAAAGAAGATAACCCTTTCCCCTATATTTCTATCCTTGATACACCTATTGCTCTCTCAAACGTAAATAAACTTGCTCGCAAACTAAAAGGAATTGACCACCAAGCTCCCGCTTTAATGTCTCACCTCGTTTTTATGAAACAATCTTATGTTTGGCATGCCGAAAACAGGGTCCAAGCTTATCATACAATGATGAAGTCCTATGAGTTGCCTTCAAGCTGGGCGTCTATTCAAAAAGCCTACTATAAGTCTGCTCCTTATAGGGATCTTATCGCTTATAGAAATCAACAAGAGCACAAAAGCTGGGTTAATTTCGTGAGTCAATCTTTAGAGCGGCATTCACCTTTAAGAGAAGAACCTTCGGTCATTATTGATAGTGCAACGCAACTAGATACCTCAGAAATAGAAAAGCTAGCTGAATTTGTAGGGAACCTTTCTCTTAAAGGCTATTCTCCTCTCTCCCCCCCCGTAAGTGTTGAATAATGGTGAAGCTTTAGCATTATGCCTCTTCTTCATAGGGGCAATCTTTTGCCCCAACAGAGCGGAAGCCGCCAAAGGTACGTTTAAAGTCGACCATTTTGGAAAACTATCTATTGATGGAAACGAAGTTGATTTTGATCATGTTCATTTAAACTTGAGACGGTTTGAAGAGCACGCTAGTTCAAAACTGGCTCCCGGTAGATCGACAAATAACATTGCGGTTGGAGCCATTACCATTTTTTTTGGAGAGGAAGACCAGGGTTCTTCTAGCACCCAAATAAAAGGAGCCAAAACATTTTACTTAGAAACTTCTTTTCAAGGAGCGGACAGAAAATTATTAGTTTTTGAAAGCACGCCAGGAAAAGGAGAAGAAGAAATAAAATGGGAACGTTCAGGGCTAGGATGTTTAGAAGGTCATTCTATGATGGTATGTCAGCCTTCTAATATAAAATCATTGTGCTTTAAAAGAATGCATGCGTTTTTTCAGCAAATGTCTTCTCAAGAATATGATGTGCCAGATTCCCCCCTTCACCCTTTATTGAAAATGAGAGATCCCTTAGGTTCTCTTACAAAGATTGCAGGTGATCTACGTAAGAAGAGAGAAGAGTTATGTAGAACTTTAGCTCCCCTCGGACAACTGGGCGATGCTTACAAACAATTATTTTACGAAGAATCAAGTCAAGAAGATGAAATGTTTGGGTTTGATGCTTTGTCAAAGGAGGAAAATCTATTAGACGAAGAAGATGCAACGAGTGCGAAAGAATACGTATTCAATAAGAATGCTCTGGCTACTGTTAGGGGAATGGAAGAGAGGCTTAATTCTTTAGATGAGATTCTAATAAATGCTCCTGCTCAATTAGAAGAATTTAAAAAATTACTACAAGAAGTAGAAAAAAGTGCAACGAATGTCTATAATAAATGCTGGCATAGCGAGCAAAGATTGTTTCATTTTTTATTCTCTCATTTAACCGAATCAACTTCAACAGATGAAGAAGAAAGCTCAATTTCAGGAAGCAGTGG
>JAIEOZ010000136.1 GCA_019750035.1 Alphaproteobacteria bacterium
TCCCTCCCAAAGTTTGGCGCCATGGACAGGGAGGGTCATGCCGCCAATTGTGTCTCTTGAAAAGAATAGATTCCCATTTTTTTCTCATCAGATCGCACTCTATCTTTTGCAAGAGAGACGATACCATGAAAAAGTCCATCTAAAGAGTCTTGAGGTCTTACTTCAACAACATAAGGCCAAAATCCAATGGCTTCTGTACACAGATACTCACCTGGTAAAAGTGTCAGACATAAAAAGCCTATATTTTCTTTTAGTCCAAAGTCAGCCAGTGTTTTATAAAGATTTTGGTAAAAGGACTTACATAAAGATTCAAAATTAACAGAAAGATGATCATCTTCTAAATGAAGAAAAATAGTACAGGTCCACATTTCGGAGGTTGCTGACGTAAAGGATACCAAACTTTTTTGAATACTCTTATGAAGCGAAGAGAAGCTTTGTTTAAGGAGCACAGCTCCTCCATAAATACCTTTGCATTCGTTTTGAGTAAGAATAAAAGTAGCATTTGTATGATTTTTCAAAAAAAACTCAGGAATGTGAGGATTTTTCACTCTATTAAAAAAGGAGCCAATACGAGATTCTTGTTCATGACATTTTTTTGGTGCAATCAGTCTAAACATAAAATTACCTCAGTTATTTGATCTATCTCTAGCTAACCTGAAAAAAGGTCACGAGGAAAATAGACTTTTATAAAAACCTACTCTATATAATTCCTGATAATAAAATCTTCAGAGGATTTTTTATCAACCCCTTTACAACTTAGGGAGGGTAATCCATAAGGATAATTTATACGGCTAACACATATCAATTGGGATAACAATAATTTTATACGATATTTTCATATTTTACACAATTTACCATTGAACAAGGCAAGGAGCTTATGACTGACGAAAAAATACAAAGTATTGATTTAAGAAAGAAGGCGGCAGAGCGCATCAAAATTGTACGAAGCATGGCTGGATACGCAGAAAGAAAGGCCTTCTGTCTGAGATTTAAATTCCCTTTAGCGACGCTAGAAGCTTGGGAGCGTGGCAAGAACCCACTGACTTTAAAAGGCGCTATGCGGTTAATAGACGTATTAAGTGAAGTTGGTATCTATTGCTCTGAAGAATGGTTAAGATTGGGTACAGGCATTTCGCCTCGCCCTTTTGAAGAAATTTCTGAAGGAGTGCATACGAATTTTTCTTTAACCATAAATTCATTAGAAAAAAACTTAAAAATTGCAAAAGAAATCTCAACATTTATCACCCTTAATGAAGGCGCGGCAGTGACTATTGTCAGGGATGATGCCATGCTTCCTTTTTATGAGAAAGGTGATTATGTTGGAGGAATTAAGCGGCTTGGGCCTTCTCTTAAAGAAGCTATTAATAAAAGATGTATTATAGAGTTTGCCAATGGGCAAACAGCTGTTAGACAGCTCTATAAAGGAAAAAATTCATTAAACTATAATATTAGCGCCATTAACTTAAGCACAAAAAAAATTCCCATTAACGAACACGATATAGACATTATTTCAGCAGCCCCTATTATATGGCATCGATCACTTACAAAGTAAAAAGGAAGCAACATGGCTCAACAGGCAAGAATATTAAAAATCGCTCGGATGGGTGACCCTATTCTGCAAAAAATTTCAAAAAGAGTTGAAAATCCTTTAGCTCCAGAGGTCACCCATCTTATCGAAGACATGGAAGCGACTGTAAAACATATGAATTGTAGCGGCTTAGCGGCTCCACAAGTTTTTTCTCTTCTGCGAATTGTTATTTTTAGAATTTTGAAAACAACAGACAATCCTTCATATGAATTAACACCTGAGTACGATCCTGAAGGCGTTCCCTGGACTGTAATGATTAATCCTAAAGTTCGCCCCTTATCTGATGAGAAAAATAGTGGATGGGAGAGTTGTCTTTCATTGCCTGGATTAATGGGAAAAGTAGCGAGATACCATTCTATTGAATACTCTTTTCTCAATAAGAAGGGACAAGAAGAAAAGCGAGTGGCCCATGGCTTTCATGCCAGAGTCGTTCAACATGAATGTGATCATCTCGACGGCATCCTTTATCCTCAAAGAATGGAAGACATCAGTACCCTGGGATTTAAAGAAGATATATTAAGATCGAGCGCTTCAACAGCTGAGGAAGCAAGGAAAAAGTAGAAACATATCCTCATATTTATTTGGCCATTTTCCATCGATTTCTTTATTTTTTTAATTATTTATGTAATCATTACCATAGATACTTTAGGGAATAATCTCTTTGTGGCCTTAGGGAAAATTTTCTGAAGTGATCTAATGAGCATCCCAAACCAAAGGACAAAAAAAATCAAAGGATAAGATTGAAAGCTAGCTAATTTCTTAGGTTTTTTCCTTACAGTAAGAGAGGCCCACCCTAAAAGAAGAAAAGATTCTATTAAAATCTTCCTTCTATCTTTTAAAGAGTTGCAACAAGGGGACAACAAGTGATTCCGGAATCATCTTAGCGAAGTAAAAAGAGAGAATATACCCATTGAATTTGAAGGATACCCTCTTCTCTACCGACGTGTGTCATTCCCGCGTAGGCGGGAATCCATAAAATAGTTATTTTATTACAGAAAGTTAAATTGGATTCCCGCCTACGCGGGAATGACACCAGAGGAAAACAAAATAAGGTATCTTCACGTCCAATGGGTATAGAGCATCAATGTCAATCACCATCAATTGATTGAAAAATATTACGAATAAATCCTGGCGCCAAGATTGAAAGAGGATTGAGATGAATGTTAGGCGCATCAAAAGAGCCCTTAACGGTATACGCAATGGCAAAGAGACCTTCTCCTTTTCCCCCATTGAGCAGGTCACCAACAAGGGGAATGTTGTCCAAAATCGAATTCAAAAATCGAGCTGGTGTAATATTTCCATTTAATGCATAAAGGCGATTTTTTTGATCAATTTTTCCCTCGACCGTAAACCCAAGGGAAAGACTTTTTCCAATACCCTTGCGGACGACGACAAGGTCTTCACTATACTCGAAATCAGCCTCAAACTTTTCCATTGATAAAATCTTCTTCTCTGAAAACAAGTTCACAATTCCTATTGGAGAGAGGAGAGCCGCAAATCGACCTAAGAGATGAACTTCATAAGCATTGAAGTCTTTTAATTTAAAAATGCCTTTATAAGGACCTTGGTCTTGCCTCTTGGCTTTAATGGTAATATATCCACCACCAATATCTTCATAAAGGCTCAAGTTCTTTAAAAATGCACCTGCATCATTAGCCCGAACTTCAAGAGTTTGCGTATTATTAGGTCCAGGGGTAATATCAAATAAAATCCCCCCCGAAACCTGGGCCATATCTCCCTTATTAGCCGTTCCCTTGCCTGCTTTTGCCCTCAGATGAACGGTTTTCCATGTTGTCATCTTTCCTTGCAGGAAAAGATCAGCCTCAGCTTTAACACTCTGAAAAATTTTTCCCTCACCAAGGCGCAATTGGTCTACATCCGCAAATAACTTAATATCAGTAGGAGGATGATCTGTTTCTTCTTCTTTATTTACGTAGTCGAGGAATTTTTCTAAATCCACACTTTGTCCTTTAAAAGAGACTTCATACGTATTTTGACGTGGGGTATGAAGAGTAACTTGAGTCTGTGTATGAGGCCCTCTAAACAAAGATAGATGAATGGTTTTCCAATCTTTTTGAGAGCCAAAAAGAACGTCACCCTTAAAAGCATAGGGTGGAGACAGCATGCGTAGATCAACCATCTTCGCAAGCTGTCCATCATCAAAAAGCAGAGTAAAAGAAAGATTTCCTTTCTCTCCAGGCATTTTTTTCCAGTCGAGAGGAAAGAATGAAAGAGTCGCCTGCGTTATATCTAAGTTCATGAAAAAATTGCTTTTCTTATTTCTGTCAAGAGCATAGATAAAAACCGTTTGGGCAGGACCTTGGGCGTACTCTCCCCAATCAAATCCCAAACGCTTAAAGTCTGCAAAGGAGGCGGTTGTTTCCACTTTAAGCCACAGCTCTTGATCCGCCGTGTCCTCAAAAAAATGCTGATAGGTCAGAACAGCAGGAAGTTGGTTAAGAAGACCTTCCCCCTTAATTTCCATTTGCTCATGATTAAGAGTGAGGGAAAGATTTGCCTCGGTAAGCTGAGCGGTAAGTTTATCTGTGATTTTTCTGTCCAGAGCTACATTTTGAAATGTTCCCGTAGCCGCCATTTTAACGTCCTTAAACTCAAGGTTTACCTTTAATGGAAAGTCAAAATTGAGAGAAAGGCCCCCCTCACCTTTCGTTTTTTTGGGATCTATCTTTCCATAAGTCGCATATTCAAGGGGCTTGTGGTCAATAACATCAAGGAAATCAGAAAGTGGCCCCTTCACCTTAAGCTCCAAACTTAGTTTTTCATCGTCTGTATCAAGCGCTGAAATAAGAACGCGCCCTTCTTGAACTTTAAGACGATCAATCTCTCCAGAAAGGACTTGAATGTTAAAACCCGTTTTGTCAAAGGTCGCTTGGGCAGCAACATTTTCCGCAGCTGGCAACCCTTTGAGATAGGTAATCTCTACTCCTTCTCCCGCGAGAGTTCCGTTAAGATCATCCACTTCAAATCCATTCTCTCCTTCATGCCCTTTGAATAAGAATGTGGCCTCAGTTATAATTCCCGTTCGCAAGTTTTGCGTCAGCCATTTCCTAGCGGGAGCCGCAAGGTCCTTAGGCCAAAGAGCTTCTAAATAATCTAAGGAAAAGTCTTCCACTTTTCCTTCAATATCAATTGAATGACCCATACCCATCGGTTCTAAAAGAGAGAAAGGGCGACTCGAAGACACAAGTTTTCCTGAAAGCTGAAAAAGAGCCTCTTCCGATAAGAGTCCAACTTTTTTTAGGTCGATCTCATGGGGAGAAAAGGTCAACAAGAGATTACCCGAGGTTATCGCAAAAGGAAGAAGAGTGGGTATCGTAGACGTCAGCGTTCCTTTCCCAAAATCCACATCACACGTTCCTTCTATCACTTGAAGGGTGGAAGGAACAGCCGCCAGATGGATTTTACCATTGAGGGGAACATTCCAACATTGAAGAAAATTAAGGACATCATCAAAATGCAGGATTTCAGGGTTTAGAGGACAGAAAACAGGACCCTTTTTTTTAATTAACCTCTCAAAAGAGATATGATCTAAATCAATGTTAACATCAAAGCGGGAAGATCCTATGTGATGAGCAAACTCTGCCCGAAGAGCTCCCGCTTCTTGCTGAGGTTGTAAAGTCAATTCGATTCGAAACCCATCAAACTGTCGTCTTAACACGCATGTCGTTTTGGGGAGTTCCCAGACTTGATTTTCTTCTTGATCCCTTAAAAAAGTATGGGCCTCAATAATAGAAATTTTAATGACTTCATTTAATTTACCAAGAGCGGTGCTAGGTCCGCCCAATGCAAAAAACGGCAAAAGATTTTCAAGAGAAAAGTCTTGATTCAGCGCTGACTTTCCAAGGCCCAGAGCGTATTCTCCTTTTTCATCTTTCTCGAAAAGCACTTGAGGATGGTAGAATCGAAGCCTTTTTAAGGAAATTTCACCCAAAAGAAGCCGGTAAAGCCTGAAAGAAACACCTATATGTTCAATCGAAATCCACTGTAAATTCTGATCTTTTTGAAACTGAACATTAACCAGCTCAACTTCAAAAGGGCGATGCCATTTTCGCCAAACAAGTTGGGTATGACCAATGGAAGCACTAATCCCAACTTGAGGTGCTTTAAAGACTTCCTCAATCTGCGGTGTTAAGAAGTCAAGATTAAGAGGTCCCCAAGAGAGCCTCACCATAAGAAGAAGAAAGATTAAAAAAACAAGACCACAAAGAGATTTTATAATATCCCAAAGCAGACGCATCGATTTTTTAGCAAAGAACCCTTTCCTAAAGAGACAAGGTGGGGTAGACTTTATTTCGTTCACGGACACTCCAAAAATCAAATAATGAGCGAGAATATGACATTAGCTATAGGCGACGTTGCCCCAAATTTTACCCTACCCACGGATGGAGAAAAAGTTGTCGCTCTTTCCGATTTTATCGGTAAAAAAGTCATTGTTTACTTTTATCCAAAAGATGCTACCTCTGGTTGTACTCAAGAAGCCTGCTCTTTCCGAGATTACAAACCTAATTTCGATCAAAACAATGCTATTATTATTGGCATATCTAAAGATTCTGTCATAAGTCATGAAAAATTTAAAGCAAAAGAAGAACTGAATTTTATTTTAGCTTCTGATGAAAAAGGACAAGCGTGTGAACAATACGGTGTCTGGGTCGAAAAATCTATGTATGGACGAAAATACTTTGGTATTGAACGCTCAACCTTTCTCATTGATGAAACAGGAAAAATTGCTAAAATCTGGCGTAAGGTAAGCGTACCGGGTCATGTAGAAGATGTATTAACAGCAGCTCAAGCGAATGATAGGAGTCATGATGACAAGAAATGATCACACAACCCCTTCATGGGTTGAAAAAAATTATCCGAGCCTAGTCAACACATGCCTCAAAGGAATCGAGACATTTATTTATACAAAACACATCAACGTGGTGTTGACCCCTTGTTTCACAAGAATTAGCACAGTTGGTGTATTGTTCTTTGCAAGTGAGTGCAGTTGCATTTGCTTGTAAGAGGGTAAAACCTACCCCAACAAAAATTAATCCTTGGAGAAATTTCTTTGACATGTCTAACTCCTTTTTTCAAACTTTTTCAAATAGTGTTTTCTTAATCCCATTTACATCCTCAAAGGACATCATTGAATAGAATTAAATCTTTCAGCCTAAGGCTATTGAAGCCCTTTTTCACGCTTAATACATCTGTTTATGCAGGATTGAAATGTTTTCTCACAGTCCTGATAACAATTTTCTATACCTGTGGAATTTTCATTATTGTGCTCACACCATCGCTCACACGCAGTCATAGATTTAACGCATTCGTCATCACAATATTTCGCATATCCCTCTGTCGCCGACAGAGTAAAGCTCACCCCAGCAAAAATTAATCCTTGGAGAAATTTCTTTGACATATTCAGCTTCCTTTTCACTCAATTGTTATCTGTTGATGCTTATTTATTGAAATCAACTTTATATTTCTTAAATATTATCGGACATATTTGCTAAAATGTGGTTAAAATAAGAATTTTATTTGACACCGGAAAGGAAGGCCTTAATGATAAGGGACTTTCAATGGCTAGGAACTTAAGAAATATGTCTCACAAAGCACTCGTTGTCATCCCCAGTCGTTTAGCGTCAACACGCCTACCTAATAAACCTTTGGCGGACATTTGCGGCAAGCCCTTAATCGTTCATGTGTGGGACAAGGCAATGAAGGCCAATATAGGCCCTGTCATTGTCGCATGCGGAGATCCAGAGATTATGCAAGTCATCAAATCCTTTGGCGGCGAAGCTATCCTGACAGATCCCCGCCTTCCTTCGGGAACAGATCGTATAAAAGCAGCTGCTGACCTTTATGATCCTCACCAGACGTATGACTCTATCATCAATGTTCAAGGCGATTTACCAACCCTCGATCCAGCATTGTTGGAAGAGGCTTTGGTTCCTTTTAAAGATCCTTTTGTGGATATAGCAACACTTGCAACAGTCATTAAAGACCCTTTTGAGCTAAAAAATGAGAATTTCGTGAAAGTTGCCCTTTCTTTACAACAAGATGCAACGGTTGGAAGAGCTCTTTATTTTAGCCGCTCTCCCATTCCATGGGGTCCTGGTCCTCATTATCATCATGTGGGTCTTTATGCATACCGCAGAGACGCTTTCAATCGGTTTGTTTCCCTACCTGTGAACTGTCTCGAAAAACAAGAATCACTTGAACAACTCCGAGCTTTAGCTGACGGAATGCGCATTGACGTAAAGGTCGTCAAGGCAAAAGCGCTTTTTGGCGTAGATACCCCGGCTGATCTTGCCAAAGCCATCCAAATTATGAGCGAGAGTTATCCCTTTCAAAGTCGATCCTCATAAAGAAAATCAATCAAGTTTTATAAAGATATAAGAAAGGAATAATATGCTATTATCCCTTTCTTAGAAGAAACTTCACTCTTTGGAGACCTTCAATGCAAAAGTTTGGGCTAACATGAAGACCCTTTTAGTTTTTCTTTATGCTAAGCTGTGCCTTATCATAAGAATCATCATCGCACCCTTTAGACAAATTTGGCGTTTTTTTTCAACTTGGATTTTCCAACCCGTCGGGAAATTTATTTCTAAACATAGGGTTAAACTCTCCATCGCCAACGGATCTATCCTTGCAGTATTTGGAGCTTACTATACTTTTTTTATCAGGCCTGAGGCTATTTATTTCATCCAATTACGGGACAACATCACAACATTAAAAACCTACGCCGTTTACGTAAGTACAGTTTGTGATAAGTTAGAGATCCTAAAGCCTGAAGATACAGAGATGAAAAACTGGTTGACCGATCAAATGATGTGGTATCAAAGAGAATGGGCCGTTGTTTATGCTAGAGTACTCCCTTTTAATGAACGTCATTACCGCCAAACTCCGTCTATTCATAAGCGCGTTCTTGCCTTTAATAATTGGAATTGGGAGCAAATTATTTATATAAGCTTAAATAAATCTTGCCCTTCTGAAAGATACACAGTTAAAGATCTACAACAATGGGAAGAGGAAATAGGTGCTTTATTTCCAAACAGTATTTCAGATTTTAATAAACTTTATTATGAGCAACACCTATCAAGCAAATAAATTAAACCATTACGGAAGTTGTGTGCCCATCAGTCAGCGCACGAGAGAGGCATTGATATGAATTTTGTCAGTATTGAGCATTAGTAATATAATACCAATACCATCATTTAAGTTTACGTTTCTGAATTGCGTTGTCGGGACTTGGTCCCTCCGCGCAATGACAAATTAACTGTTTTTCAACATAAAAAAACCGTCATTGCGA
>JAIEOZ010000065.1 GCA_019750035.1 Alphaproteobacteria bacterium
GAATATATGTTTGTTTTTTCATAATTATCTCACTTTCTAACCCATAATTCGCGTTTTAAGAAAACATCAAAAAAAATGATCTTTTATGTATAGACAAAAGCAGAGCATTTTGGTTAGTGAGATAAGAAAATTATTATAACAAACGGTTTTTATGTCTCAAGCTTCCTACCTTTCTGCAAAGCGCGGCGTTTTTTTTATGATTCTTGCGATGCTGATCTTTTCCCTTCTCAACGCAATTATCAAGGATACAACATCCCATTACGATCCTATACAGCTCGTCTTTTTTCGTTGCTTTTTTGCCGCTTTCCCTGCGGCAATTTTTTTAATGATAAAAGGCGGTTGGAAGCTTCCTTCTTCTGCAGAATGGAAAATTCATCTTAAAAGAGCTTTACTTCTCCCCATTGGACTCACTTTTCTCTTTTTAGGTATTGGTGCTCTTTCTCTTTCTAACTCCATGGCGCTTTATTTCTCAGCAACTCTTTTCCTTGTGATTCTCTCTTACCCCATTTTACGAGAAAAAGTTGCCTTCCCTCAATGGCTAGCTGTTGGGATTGGACTCGTGGGTGTTTTGATTATTGCCAAGCCCGGTGGAGACGTTTTTCATTGGGCAACGCTTTTTATCATTATGGGTGTTTTTATGGAGTCTGCGTATAACCTTTATGGACGGCTTTTATCTTCGACATACAATAGCTTTATGATTACCTTTCTAGGATCTCTGCTTCCTGCCTTTGTAAGCCTTATTGCTCTTCCTTTCGTTTGGATTGAACCAGATCTAGGCGGATGGGTGGCTTTGATTGCTTTAGGACTTGGTGGAGGCCTCGGTCAACTTTGTGTGACCTATGCTTATTACAATGCCCCTGCAGGCATTCTCGCGCCCATGATTTATTCAGCTATGTTATGGAGCGTTTCATTAGATATCCTCCTTTACGGCAATTGGCCAACGCAATCTTTATTCTTAGGATGTGGAGTTATTATAGCGTCGGGACTTATGATTGTTTTTCATGAATCTAAAAAGAGAAAAGTGTACGATAAGGGTTGACCTCTATTTAAGATACTTATATGTTGCAGCAACTTAGGGCGCTTAGCTCAGTCGGTAGAGCATCTGACTTTTAATCAGAGGGTCGAAGGTTCGAATCCTTCAGCGCCCACCAAGGAAAGCCCTCATTTTTCTTTTCTTTCCTTAGGGTTATGATCTTGCTGTCCTATCGGAAATCTAATTGAACTTATCGTAAAACACCCCTCAATTCTATCCCTACTGGTGATAATATGGAGATAATTTTTTTGATATGCTCTTGCATTTGAAAATAATCTTGTTCAGGATAAAGGCAAGCTTCTCATAATTATCTTTGATTTTTGTGTGATTGTGACTAAACTAATGATAACTTTTAGATCATTAATAAGGCTTCTTCAAGTTGAATGGATATATGCTATAAAAAGTAGGGATTTGAGAAAGAGGATGAGATGCCTAAAATTACAAAGCGATTCGTTGAGGCGATAACCCCAGATTCAGAAAAAACCTTAATATTTTGGGATACTGAGATTAAGGGCTTTGGAGTAGTCGTTCTTCCCAGTGGAAGAAGAACTTATTGTGTTCAATATAGAAATACAGTCCATATTAAAAAAAGATTGAAAGTTGGGGTGCATGGACAACTCACAACTGAAGAGGCACGAGTTTTAGCAAAAAAACTCTTAGGCCGTGTAGCGCATGGTGAAGATCTTGCAGAAAATGCAAAACAGATCAGAACTCTTTCAACAATAACTGAGCTAGCTCAAGATTATATTGAACGTCATGGACAGAAAAAAAGGGCAAAAAGTCTTGAAGGAGATCGAAATATTTTGAAAAATATCATTATCCCGACCATCGGCTCTTTTAAAGTAAAAACCATCACACGACGAGATGTAGAAACTCTTCATTTGCGACTTGAAGAAACACCTTACCAAGCTAACCGTGCCCTAGCGCTCCTTTCAAAAATGTTCTCCCTTGCTGTCTCTTGGGGGTGGAGAGAGGATAATCCTGCTCAAGGAATAGAGAGGTTTCAGGAGGAAAAACGCGATCGATGGTTAAATGATGAAGAAATGCAAAGACTTTTCTCAGTTCTTGACCAATATTCAGGCCATCTCACTGCTTACGTTTTTAAGTTTCTTCTTCTTACAGGAGCTCGAAAGGGTGAAGCTTTGCAAGCCACCTGGGATCAGTTTGACTTAGAGAAAGGAGTTTGGACTAAGCCTTCTCATCTTACCAAACAAAAAAAGAGAGAGCATCTACCTATTTCCGACAAAACTCTTGAGATTCTTCATACACTTAAAAAAATTAATCCGAAAAATTCTCCCTATCTTTTTCCTGGAAAAATTAGCGGACAACCCCTTAAAGAAATTAAAACTTTTTGGAAAACTATCTTAAAGAAAGCAAATCTAGAGAACGTTCGTATTCATGATCTGCGTCATACACATGCTTCTCACTTGGTATCGAATGGCTTAAGTCTTAGTATCGTTGGAAAACTACTTGGTCACACTCAAGCTTCTACAACTCAAAGATATGCTCACTTAGCGGATGAGCCATTAAGACAAGCTGCTGATTTTTTTGGGAATAAAGTTAATAACCTTACTTCAAGGGATACTTGAAATATTCCTAACCTCAAGAAAGGTGCATCTTAATTTCTTCCTTAAAATATCCCACGGGTCCCAGTAATTGTATCTCAGTCTATTCCTCTTAAAAGTTTTGTCTTCATTATTTTTATTCTTTCTTCTTATTTGCCTTTTTCGTGCTCCATTTTAGATCCTTTTTTAAAAAGAGAGTAGGTAAAGTTGCAAGGCCTCTTCACTGATTTACGAAGCTGTATTATACATATAATCATTTTGTTTGCATAACGTGTCATTTTATGACACGTTATGCAAATGAATGGGAAATGCCTACACCTTGCAATTTTTATAGACTCCCTACAAGCCAGGGGTAATTATTTTTTCTCAAAAAATTTTATAGCACAACAGTTGGATATTACAGATACTGCGTTAAGAAGCAGTATTAAAAGGTTAGTAAAGAAAAAACGGATTATCCGCCTAAAAAAAGGGACCTATCTAATTGTTCCCATTGAATATAGAAACATCGGCGCTCCTCCTCCCGAATGGTTTATTGATCATTTAATGAAGGAATATAGAGCAAAATATTACGTTGGTTTATTAACAGCGGCCTCTCTTCATGGAGCAGCCCACCAACAACCTCAAATTTACCAGATCATAACTGATAAACCCTTGCGCTCTGTAAAAATTGGAAGAGCGCGTATTGTATTCTATTTTAAAAAAGACTTTAAAAATCTTGCTACCACTAAAATGAAAACATCAACAGGTTATATGTATATATCAAGTCCAGAATTAACTGCTTTTGATTTGGTAAAATACTTAAAGCAGAGCGGACATATCAATCATGTTACTACGATTTTGGCAGAGCTTGGCGAAGAACTAGACTCCGAGAAGCTCTCTGAAGTTGCAGCACAATTTTCTCAGGCTTGTATACAAAGAACAGGGTATATCCTGGAGAAGGTTGGCTTTAGCAATAAAACCCACACCCTTTTGAAGTTCATTCATGAGTTATCTCCTAGATATTATCCCCTTAGACCTGATAAAAAGTGGGATTTAAAAGATAAAAATAAGAACTGGTGTCTATACGTCAATGAACAACTGGAGCCTGATTTGTGATACCCATAGCCAATATTATTGAGTGGAGAGAAAATAGCCCATGGATTACCACGGAACAAGTTGAACAAGACTTAGTTCTCTCGCGTATTCTTGTTGAGCTATACTCAGACCCAATTTTAAAGGAAAAAATAATATTTCGTGGTGGAACAGCACTCCATAAATTATTTATTAACCCCCCAGCTCGTTACAGTGAAGATATCGATCTGGTTCAAATTGAGTCAGAACCTATTGGCCCTTGTTTGCACGCAATACGCCAAAAGTTAAACGGCTGGTTAGGTGAACCAACCTGGAAGATTAAGTCCGGCAGAGTAGTTTTATACTATCGGTTTAATTCAGAGAGTTTCTCGCAGCGGATGATGCGTGTCAAAATAGAAATTAATACGAGAGAACATTTTAGCCATTTTGAGCCAATAGAAGTTGAATATGCATTTGAAAACTCCTGGTTCTCTGGGCAAGCAGCTATAAAGACTTTTTGTTTAGA
Organism: Alphaproteobacteria bacterium; assembly: GCA_019750035.1. Taxonomy (GTDB): domain Bacteria; phylum Pseudomonadota; class Alphaproteobacteria; order UBA9655; family UBA9655; genus UBA9655. The sequence continues at coordinate 4,175 of JAIEOZ010000065.1, forward strand.
AGAGCTTTTAGGAACCAAACTACGTGCTCTTTATCAACGAAAAAAAGGGCGAGACTTGTTCGATTTATTTATCGTTTCAAATAATTTTCCTTATTTAAGTCATGAGAAAGTTATTGAAGCTTTTCAAATATATACATCTTACGATAAGCAAAAGATATCAAGAGCTGACTTTGAAGCTAATCTTATGGATAAACTGGAAGATTCTGCATTTCAAGGAGATATTAGCCCTCTCCTTTCAGAAAATTTTCTATCCAAGTACGATCTTGTAAAATCAGCCGAAGTTGTTTTAGAAAATTTCATTTCAAAGTTACCAGGTGAGCCGTGGAAGGGCATAACAAACAAATAAGAAGTTATTATTTTTGAGTAATAAGTTTTACTATTAGCGTATCAAAATTTTGCGTCCATTACAAATAGAGAAGAAAGGCTGATAATTTTTTACTTGCATGGTTTTTTAGAAGGAAGTACCATAAAAAAGTTATCTCACAATGAGGTAACGCGACGAGTAAATGTTCAAACCACTTACCCGCCGCTAACCACGATCAACCAACTGGAGTCAATCATGGCTAAGCTACATTTAACTCAGATCGAGTATCTTTCTCAACAACTAATTGACCAAACTAAAAACATTAATAATCTTATTGTTAGGGGCAAGTTTGAGCTTGATCTCATTCAGCAGACATTAAGAGCACTTTTAACTGTTTGCAATGAATGGGTTGCGGAGAGGGAGCTTGATAATGAGCAAAAATAACCTTCCTTCTTCAGAACTAACTTCAGCTACGCACCTTTTAAAGCGATTTAACGAAGATATGCGGGCTGTGCATAATCAGATGGAGATGCTCAAAATTGTTTTCGAAAATCTCAAGCATTCTTGGTATGCGATAAGCCTTGTTCATAAAATTGTTAAGAGTGAAGTTGAAGACAAGCCTTAATTTAATCTGAAGGGATATAAGTAACGGTGGAAGGGCTTATGGATTATAGTCTTTCTGCCGTTTCTGCTTTGACATATTTTACAGGAGAGGTATGGTCTTGAATAATAGATCCCTTGTGGAAGATAATAGTTTTATATTACTAAGAAGATAGATATAGAGCGTAAGCACTTACTGAGTGAGCATAAGATAAAATGGATATCGATTGTAATCCCGGCTTCAATCATGCCCTTGATTTTATGGAGAATACTTCTCAAAATCTCTTTATCACAGGAAGAGCTGGCACTGGAAAATCAACCCTTCTCAATTATTTTAGACGCCAAACGAAGAAGAAAATTGCTGTTTTAGCCCCCACAGGGGTAGCGGCAATTAATGTGCAAGGACAAACTATTCATTCATTTTTTAAATTTAAGCCCAATATTACTCTGCAATCCATCAAAAAAATCCGCGAAGATGATAAGAAAAACATTTATAAAAAATTAGACGCCATTGTTATTGATGAAATTTCTATGGTCAGAGCCGATGTGCTGGATTGTGTTGATAAGTTTTTACGGTTGAATGGAAAAACCTCCAAAAAGCCTTTTGGTGGGTTACAAATGATTTTTATAGGAGACCTCTATCAATTACCGCCCGTGGTTACGTCCCAAGAAAAAGAGATCTTTCTCTCCCACTATAAGAGTCCTTATTTCTTTAGTGCGCAGCTTTTTGAGAATTTTGAGATGGAATTCATTGAGCTTGAAAAGATTTATCGTCAACAAGATCAGGGTTTTATCAGCTTGCTCAATTCTATTCGTAATAAGGCCATAACGGACGAAGATATTGCTCTTTTAAATCAACGCGTGAATTCAGAGTATACGACAGAAGAATATTGCATTTACCTCACTCCAAAGAATATTGATGCAGAGGTTATTAATGCAGAGAAGCTCAATCAATTAAAAGGAAAAATGTACATCTTTGAAGCCAATATAAAAGGTACATTTGGGAAAGAGTCCTATCCAACACGTCCAACCTTAAGTCTTAAGACCGGATCTCAAGTGATGATGGTTAACAATGATTATAGGAACCGTTGGGTTAATGGCACTATGGGAAAGGTCTTACGAATTGAAAGATACGATGATGCAACGACGGTAGTTGTGGAATTAGAGGATGGGCAAGAAGTTGAGATGTCTCCTTATACGTGGGAGATATATAAATTTTTTCTTGAAACGGATGTGATTCAATCTGAAACGATTGGCTCTTTTACTCAATATCCTCTGGTTTTAGCTTGGGCCTTAACCATTCATAAAAGCCAAGGAAAAACCTTTAACAAAGTTGTGTTTGATATTGGCAGTGGAGTATTTATGCCAGGGCAGGTTTATGTGGCTCTCAGTCGATGCACTACATTTGAAGGACTGATCCTCAAAAAGCCAATTCAGAAGAAACATATCTGGCTCGATTATGGCGTTGTTAAGTTCATCACAAACTTTCAATACCAAAAATCAGAAAGCAGGCTTCCTCTTCATAAAAAGGTAGAATTTATAGAAGAGTCTATTAAGCAAAATCAATCTCTTGAGCTTGTCTATCTTAAGGCAACAAATGAAAAATTCACCAGGAGCATCATGCCAACCTTCGTAGGGACGATGAGCTATCAAGATAAAGAGTATTTAGGCGTGAAAGGATTGTGCCATCAGAGCCAGCAAGAGAGGGTCTTTCGTGTGGATCGGATTTTAGACATGAAGAGAAGGACAACGTGAAAATAAAGAAATAGATCTCCTGCGAAAGTCAAAAAAACCTCTCTTTTTGTATTGGGGGGTTAAAATCATAAGTCGAGGATCTCCTTCGCTCATGTATGGTCGTTAAAATGAGAAATTTTTCATAAATTTTGTAAAAATAACCCGGTTATTGCCCTAAGCGACCTTTAACACTTTCGCAGGAGGTTCGATAGAGAAATTCTGAAAATATCGAAGTAACAGCAGAAAAATTATGCATTTTCTAACTTTTTACAGTTATTTTTCCATAATGTTATTTTTATATTTCATGACAGTCTATCAACTCTTATTTACACCAGTCAAAAACAGAGTTAACATCTGAATATGAATGATATAAGAAGAAATCTAGAATATAAGTCTAAAAAATTGCTAGAAATGTTTCCGGTCTTGGCTATTCTAGGAGCGCGGCAAGTGGGTAAAACCACTTTAGCAAAAAACTTGATATCTGGTTGGAAATATATTGATCTTGAAGATCCGGACGATTTTGACTTGATAAGTCGGAATCCAAAACTTTTTTTTAAACAATACCCTCGACATGTTATTATCGACGAAGCTCAAAATTACCCAGAACTTTTCTCTATATTACGTGGTATTATAGATCAGCATCGCTCTGAAAAAAGTAGATTCATTATTACAGGATCAAGTAGTCCAGAGCTACTCTCTCAAGTATCAGAAACCTTAGCAGGTAGGATTGGATTAATTGAACTAGGAACTTTAAAGGCTAATGAGTATTATCAGAAACCTTTGAGCCCTTTTTATGACTTGTTTTCTCAAAAACTATCTTCTACGCATATCATTTCTGGTCCAACTCCTCTTTCAACCTCTGAAATGCAAACTCTGTGGTTTAAAGGAGGATACCCTGAACCTCTGTTAGAAGGTAGCTCAACCTTTTATCAGCAATGGATGGATAATTACCGTAATACTTATATCAATCGCGATATAGCTAAGCTCTTTCCTCGTTTAAATAAAATTGCTTATCGACGTTTTTTAACGATACTTTCAAAATTATCAGGAACGATAATCAACAAACGTGATCTTGCACGGGCTCTTGAAGTCACTGAAGGAACGGTCCGGGAGTATATTAATATCGTAGAAGGAACATTTTTATGGCGTTCTTTACCAAGTTTTGAAAGGAATATTGTTAAATCAGTCATTAAAATGCCTAAAGGATACATTCGAGATACGGGGCTTCTCCATTACCTCGCGCGCATAGGAGCTTTTGAGGATTTGCTTGAAAATATTTTAGCAGGTGCCTCTTTTGAAGCGTTTGTTGTTGAAGAAATTATAAAAGGACTGCAAGCAACATTAATTACGAATTGGTACCCTTACTATTATCGTACAAGAAATGGAGCCGAAATAGATCTCCTTTTAGATGGGCCATTTGGATTACTTCCCATAGAAATAAAATACGGAACATCCGTGCGGCTTAAGCAGCTAACAGCGCTTTCTCAATTTCTTGAAGAGCATAATTTATCCCTAGGAATGGTTATAAATCAGAGTGACAATGTCGAATGGATAACCTCTAAAATTGTGCAAGTTCCCGTAGGGTGGATATAATAAACCCGCCTTAAATCTGCGTTCAACCTTGAAATTTTGCCGAGAGAATGAAATTCTGAAATGCGCCACATGATGATCAAAACGAATTATATAACTTCTTTTTCAAGAAAAGCTCTTGAGGTTTTACAAGCCATTGAGGTTTGACACCTTTGTTGAGTGACTCTTCGCTTTCAGTAAGCTTAGTCTTTGTTTAGAGAATTCTTTCTCAGCCTCTTTTATCTCTTCAACTCTTTTCCCGTCTAAATCATACCTGAACTTCTCTTGCAAAAGGGCTCGATGATAGGCTGGAGAAGCAACATAAAAAGTAAGGGCAGACCTTAAAGAGGTTTTTGAGTCTGTCCATAAACTCTGCTTTAGAATGTCTTCTATAATGCCCTTCTTAAGCGGCTTAGGATTCTTGGGGTTAAAACATTGGGGGTAAGTTTTAGCTAACCAATCAAGGGAGATAAAAGGGCTCTTCTTCTTTTTAGGGACATTTTCTAAGAGGAGAGAAGTTTCTTGCCGTTTCTTTTTTAGAGGCTCAGCTCTAATGCCCATCATCTGAAATATTTTTGCTTGTTGTTCAAAACTTAGAGGTTT
>JAIEOZ010000123.1 GCA_019750035.1 Alphaproteobacteria bacterium
CTTCGTCTGCGACCCTTAACAAATACCTTGCCCAAACCTTTGATTTCGGTTGCGGGTAAAACCATGCTTGCGCGAGCTTTTGACCATATAAAAGAGTATGGAATTTCAAATATTGTGGTGAATACCCATTATCTGGCTCCCCTGATTCAAAATTATATCAACACCCATCATCCTGGAACTATACTTTCTCATGAAGACTGTCTTCTCGAAACGGGAGGGGGAATTAAAAAAGCGCTGCCTCTTTTAGGACAAGAGCCCTTTTTTACACTGAATGGGGATAACATATGGCTTGGGACGAGAAGTCTTGCGGCTATGAAAAAAGTGTGGAACGCGGCGCAAATGGATGCTTTATTGCTGCTTATTCCCCGAGAAAAAGCTTATGGCTATGAAGGTCATGGGGATTTCTTTATGTCGTCAAATCATGAACTTTCGCGTCCAACTCCCGGGTTAAAAGCGCCTTTCGTTTATATTGGTGTTCAGCTTGTAAATCCCACTCTTTTTCATGAAGCTCCGGAAGGGCCGTTCTCCTTAAACCTATTATGGGATAAAGCTCTTCAAAGGGGTCGTTTGTATGGGTATGTTCATCAAGGGGACTGTTTTCATATCAGTACCCCTCAAGATTTGCAAAAGTATGAACCAATTATTCTTCAGTCAGAAAGAGAATGAAGCCTAACATACTCTTTTCAGAGCATCCTCTAAGGAAAGGTCGATTTTCTCTCCTGTCCGACGGTTTTTTACTTCACATTGACCCGCAGTTATGCTGCGTGAACTGATGATGATTTGCCAAGGGAGACCAATGAGATCCATGTCGGCAAATTTGGCACCGGTCCTTATGTCTCGATCATCATAAAGAACTTCAATGTTGGCCTGAAGTAGCTTTTGATAAAACTCATCACATGTTTTTGTGCAGGCCGCATCCTTAATATTAAGATTGAGAAGACCAACCTTAAAGGGAGCCACACTCTCTGGCCATATAATTCCTCTATCATCATGATGGGCTTCTATAATGGCCGCCACAAGGCGGGAGATGCCAATACCGTAAGACCCCATTTCGACGGGAACCTGCTTGCCATCCGGGCCCATGACATAGGCTCCAAGGGGGATAGAATACTTTGTCCCAAAGTAAAAAACATGTCCCACTTCAATGCCACGTGCTGTTTTTAGTTTTTCGAGAGGAACAGGGCAATTTTCGGGGTCGTGAAGTTCATCGGAGGCGGCATAAAGAGTTTGAAGTCGTTCGAGGGTCAGGGTGTTAACATCCAAGTTTTCGTATTCGGGATCATAAAAAATTTCACTTTCACCTGTTTCCGCTATAATTTGAAACTCATGACTTAAATTGCCGCCAATGGCCCCAGAAGAAGCCCTGACGGGAATGGCGGTTAAATCCATGCGGGCAAATGTACGCACATAAGCTTCAAGCATGGCTTGATAGGAAGCTTTTGCCTTTTCAAGAGTGAGATCAAAAGAATAGTTATCTTTCATTAAAAATTCTCGTCCTCTCATCACACCAAAACGGGGGCGAATTTCATCTCGAAACTTCCATTGGATGTTGTAAAAACGTTTAGGGAGATCACGATAGCTTTTAATAAAGCGGGCAAAAATATCCGTAATGACTTCTTCTGCTGTTGGGCCATAAAGCATATCCCGTTCATGCCGATCCTTGATACGGAGCATTTCCTTGCCATAGTCATGATAACGACCACTTCGTTCCCATAATTCGGCGGGTTGAATGGTGGGCATCAGGACCTCAAGGCTCCCCGCTCGATCTTGTTCTTCGCGAACAATCTGTGCAATTTTTTTAAGGACCTGCAAACCCAAGGGAAGCCATGAATAAATACCGGAAGTCACTTGGGTTAGCATTCCCGAGCGCAGCATTAAGCGATGGGAAGCAATTTGAGCTTCTTGAGGAATTTCTTTAAGTGTAGGATAAAAATAAAGTGAGGAACGCATGGTGTCTCCTTAAAGTTTGAACTCTTCTCCTAAGTAAATACGGCGAACATCAGCATCAGCAACGATTTCTGCAGGAAGTCCTTCTTTAAGAACGAGTCCTTCATTAATAATGTAAGCTCTGTCCACAATACCTAAGGTATCTCGCACATTATGATCGGTAATTAAGACACCAATATTTTTATCTTTTAGATGCGAAATAAGGTCTCTGATTTCGGCGACAGCAATAGGATCAATCCCAGCCAGGGGTTCATCAAGAAGCATAAAGTGGGGATTACTCGCCAAAGCGCGTGCAATTTCGGTACGCCGCCTTTCTCCACCGGATAAAGCAAGTGCAGGGGAGCGACGAATGTGCTTGATGGAAAACTCATCCAAAAGCATTTCAAGTCGTTCTTCTCGCACCGTAGGGTCTGACTCGACGATTTCTAGAATAGCTTTGATATTATTTTCAACAGATAGCCCACGAAAGATAGATGTTTCTTGAGGGAGGTATCCAATACCAAAACGAGCTCTTCGGTACATGGGGAGGAGCGTAATATCGTAGTCATCGAGAAAAACGGAACCAGAGTCTGCTTTAATCAAGCCCGTAATAATGGAAAAGCAGGTTGTTTTTCCAGCGCCGTTGGGACCTAAAAGACCTACAGCTTCGCCTCGCTTAACATAAAGGTTAACATTATTAACCACACTGCGTCGGGCGTAAGATTTACGAATATTTTGGGCTCTGAGCCCATCCGCTGAGGCGATTTTATTTTCTGAAGAAGGCATAATACGGCTACTTTACTCTGGCTTAGGAGGTTGATATTTTCTTGTTTTTAGCAGATACAGGGAATAAGTGTCCATTCTTACCCTTTTGTGCAGTTTCAGGGGACTTCTCTTTCATTTTTTTGGCATCCTTTGGGTTTATAAGACCTGAAATGCGCTTTACAGGGCCTGATGACGTTGTACCAGGAGCCTGAGTATACATTTCAGTCACATTGGTATTTAAGTTATGGCGAACATACTCCCCATTAATGACATTTTTGTCTTGCGTGATTTTAACGTTGTGGACGATCTCCACCATATGTGTTTGAGCAAAATAAACACCCCGATCGCCCGTCACAACGCCTTTAGGACCAGAAGCCAAGACGTTACCTTCAGCTTCGACGCGATCAATGGCTAACTTTTCTTTGCCCTCCTCCGTTTTTTCAGTAGAGGGTTTGAAATAAGCAATAAGCGTGTCGGCTTGGACGAGTTCCTCTTTTTCAGGAAATTGCGCTATCGCGTTCCCTCGGGCAATGCCTTGGTTTTTGCCATGCCAATATTCAATGGAATCTCGGGCTGTGAGCGTTTGTTCCGGGGTCTCAATTTTTAAATTTCCCCCTGTCATGAGGATACGATCCAGAGCTACGTCATAGTGAGCATGATCTCCATAAGCCGTGTCTGTAGGTGTTTCCATACGCACATGTCCATCTGCTACCATGGATGTAATTTCTCTTTCTTTTCCTTCATTAAAATAAACAGTCAAAACATCTGCATAGATCTTATTCGTGCTTTTTTGAGCCATCGCATTTCCGGTCGCAACGCATTTGTTTGATGTTTCATCGCAAACAACTGATTTATCCGCCTCAATAATAATGGGGGACTCATCGCTACTATTGCTAAATTGATCTAGAGCTTGTCCATAGCACAAGGAAGAGCTCATGAGAAAAAAGAAAAGATATAAGGGCTTATGGTGCATTGGGATCCTTAGGTTTTTTCAATTGATGAATGACAACTTTGGAAGGCCCTTTAAGGGTAATAACTTTTTTCCCTTCGGGCTGATTTTCGACCCTAAAACCATCTTGAGCCATGATTTCACCAGAAGGCCCTTTTCCTTCAACATAATGATCTCCTTCGATAATCTTATTGTCGAAAGTGACACGTGCTTTTTCTGTCTGCACAAGATAACCATCTGTGCTGGTCAGGATGACATCACCTTCTAAATTTAAGATTTTTGTTTGGCTATCATAAACTCCTTCTTTGGCCTTAAGATTAAAAGTTTGACCTTCAATCGTTGTCATGGACCCTATAGGGCTGGTGAGATTGGCAAGGTTGTTTGTTTGTTGTTTGGCCCAGTCTGCATCTACATGAAAAACTTGTCCTTTTTCATCTGTAGATAAATAATGAGGACGTATCATACGATTCTCTCGGATTTCAGGGAGAGAAGAATCAATCAAAGAAAGGGCTTCTTTGCCAACGGAAAGAAGGTAGGGCCACCCAATAGCAAATCCCACAGATAAAAGAATTCCTGTCGGAAGGATAACCTTCATCAAACTTACGTATCGAGAGTAACCTGTGGAAAAAGACGATTTCATTTATGCGAGGCCCGCCCTTAAACAATCGTGAAGATGCAAAAGGCCGACAAGTTGTCCCGAACTTTCGTCTAACACAAATAAGTTTGTGATAGATGTGCGATTCATAAGTCCTAAAGCTTCCACAGCAAAAGAGGAAGCTAGAATAGTTTTAGGAGAAGGGGTCATCACGTCTTCGACCTTTTGACCTAATAAAGAAGGGCTCATATGACGACGCAAATCTCCGTCGGTAATAATGCCAATAAGATTTTTTGTTTTATCTATGACGCCAATACATCCAACCCCCTTTGCCGTCATGACGACGAGGGCCTCACTCATTAACGAGCCTTGGAGAACCAAAGGTAATGATTCATAAGAGCGCATAATATCAAATACATGTAACAGTTTTTTTCCCAAACGTCCCCCAGGATGCAGCTTTTTAAACTCTCTTTCTGAAAACTCTTTGCGTTTCAAAAGAGTGACCGCAAGGGCATCTCCCAGAGCTAACATAAGGGTCGTTGACGTTGTGGGGGCAAGTCCCATAGGACAGGCTTCGGAAAAAGGAGGGAGCAAAAGTGTGTAACAGGCTGCTTTTGCAAGCATACTATTTGCTTTGCATGTGATAGCAATGATGGGAATATTAAAGCGTTTAGCATAGTTAATCAAATCGAAAAGTTCGGCCGTTTCCCCAGAAAGTGAAAGCATTATGAGGGTGTCCTGGAGGGTAACCATTCCCAAATCTCCATGGCTCGCTTCGCTGGGATGGATGAAAAACGCGGGCGTTCCTGTCGAGGAAAAGGTCGACGCAATTTTATTAGCAATGTGCCCACTTTTCCCAATTCCTGAGAGAATGACCCGTCCTTTGGTATATGTTAAAAGGTCTAAGGCTCCTTCAAAAGTTGCGTCTAAATTTTGTGCGAGTTGAACAAGAGCTTCGGCCTCAAGATTTAAAACGCGACGGGCTTCTTCAAGATCGTGTGCAGGGAAAAGAGGGGATATAATCGCTTGCTGCATTAAAAATGACATCCTATAAATTTTAATTTATTATACTATTCTCTCTTTATACTTAATGTTGAAAAATATCAACCTCATTCCACCCTTGAATGTCGAGTTCGCAGCGGGCAGGAATAAATTCAAAGCAAGCTTTTGCAATGGATTCTCGTCCTTCGCGCTTTAAAAGTTCTTGTAAAGTGGCTTTAAGCCGATGGAGATAAAGAACATCGGTGGCCGCATAATCCATCTGCTTTTCGGAAAGATGTTCTGATCCCCAATCAGAAGTTTGTTCGTGTTTTGAAATTTCAACACTTAAAAGCTGTTTGCAAAGATCTTTGAGACCATGCTTATCCGTATAAGTACGAGAAAGTTTTGAAGCAATTTTTGTACAAAAAAGTGGAGAGGCTTCAATTTTTAAATAATATTTTAAAATTGCATAATCAAAGCGAGCGAAATGAAAGACTTTTTCAAGGTTCTTATCGTTTAAAAGTTGTCTTAAATGAGGGGCTTCATAAGAAGATTTAAGCGGAAAATGAACCAGATGGCACTCGCCATTGCCAGAAGAAAGCTGTACGAGGGTAAGTCGATCACGGGGAATGTAAAGTCCCATAGCTTCTGTATCTATGGCTACCGAATGGCCAAACTTAAGGTTAGAAGGAATATCTCCACGATGGTAATGAATTTTCATATTTTTCTTTCAATAGAATTAAGCTTAAGAAGTATACCTTGAATTGGTGCCCAGGAGAAGACTCGAACTTCCACAAACTTTCGCTTACTAGAACCTGAATCTAGCGCGTCTACCAATTCCGCCACCTGGGCCTATTATTTTGGTTAAAGAAATACAGGAGAAAAGTCAACAAAAGATCATCTTATTCATGGTATTGAAATGATCTTCCTCCATTAATTGTTAATTTTAGTCAGTTATATTTTTTTAAACATATTATATTTACAATAAGTAAAAAAAACATTAAAGTGTTTGTATGTCAAAGATTTTAACTTATGTAATAGTTTTCTTCATCATTTTCGCTACGATGGGTCAAAAGAAAGGGACACAAGTTTCTCTTTCACCCCATACTGTGATTGGTCTTTCCTGTGCTCAGACACATCTTCTTGATGGCAAAGGGACGATCGTTGCGGTTGTTGATGAAGGGTTTGATGTTTCTCATACAGCGCTTAAATTAAGTGCTTATCGCTATAACACCTATAATAACACGCGGGATATTTCTGAAAGCGTAGCCTTTGAGAACGGTAAATATATCTTTGAAAGCCATGGAACGCATGTTGCAGGAATTATCTTAGGTCTCGCGCCTCAAACTGAAATTATTCCTATTAAAGTTATAGGATTAGGCGGGGATCAAGCTTTTGTAAAAGCGCTGCAAATAGCTGCTTCAAGCCCTGCCCATATTGTGAACATATCCATGCGGCTCAGTTATACTCACAAAAAGTTGAATCCTAATATCCGTGATGCTCTCTTGCATCTTGCTAAAGAGGGGAAGCTAATCGTTATCGCAGCGGGGAATGAAGGCCTGTCTTTAATGGAAAATGCTTATACAAAAAGTCTTGTGGAATTAGCACACCATCCGTTGATGGAAGGTCGACTGCTTTTAGCAGGAGCCTCTTCCTATAAAAATGGCACTGAAATTTTAGCTAAATTTAGTAATTTTCCGGGGAATAATTCCTTGCAGCTTGCACAGTCGTATTTTATCACCGCTCCAGGAGAACAAATTACATCTACCATTACAGGAGGTGGAGTTGGCGAAAAATCAGGCACTTCTATGGCTGCTCCCATGATTGTAGGGGCCGCCAGTCTTCTTAAGCAAGCTTTTCCTCATTTCAAAGCCGAAGACATTACCCGTCTTCTTTTAACATCTGCTCGAAGTATTTCTTTGGATGGGAAAAATCTTCCTGATGCTTACTTTGGAGCGGGAGTTGTCAATCTGAGAGCGGCTCTTGAACAAGGAAATTCTACTTAATTAAACAATAGCTTCTAAAAACCTTTCACAAAATCTTTCATTGAGATACATTAAGAAAAAAGAAAGAATGTATTTTTTATGTCTGATTTTACAATGATGCGTGAAAATATGGTCAAGGGGCAACTAAGGCCTGAAGGGGCTACAAACCTTTTTATTATTAAGGCGTTTTTAGAAATTCCACGGGAACGCTTTGTGCCTCGTCAGCTCTCTCACATTGCTTATATGGATGCAAATTTTCCCTTAAACAAAGGACGTTTTCTTTTACGGCCTGCACCCCTTGCTCGTCTTTTGGAGGCTTTGAACCCCTTGTCCTCCGATTCTATCCTTTATGTGGCTGCAGGAACAGGTTATGGGCCTGCTCTTTTGAGTCAAATGGGAGCTTACGTTGTTGCTCTTGAGTCTGAAGAAACGTTAACTCAAGAAGCTGAACGACTGGTTCATGACTTGCAACTTTCTTCTGTAAAGCCTATTTGGGGGCCTCTTGAAGAAGGGTGGGAAGAGGACGCGCCTTATGATAAAATTGTGATTGAAGGGTGTATAGACAGTATTCCTCAGTCACTTGCCTCTCAATTAAAAGAGGGGGGAATAATGGTAACATTTAAACGTTTTAGCAACCAAAGGATGGAAGCTATAAAATATATCAATCAAGCCGGAAATTTTACGGAAGTTTCTCTTTTTGATGCATTTGCGCCACGGTTAAAAGCCTTTCGCAAACAAAAATTGTTTAATTTTTAGTGAAAAGTGGCAAAATACCGTATATAAGTTAAGAGCATTTTATGGATAAATATAAATGAGCATGCAGCATCTAAAGGTTTTTCAGTTTTTTGCTTTATTGATTTCAAGCACTTTTTTGTGCGCACCTTCTTTTGGGGACTCTCTGCCGATACTTCAAGATAGGCAAATTATGGCTGAAGAAAAGGCTATGTCGCCTGGAAAAGAGCGACAGAACGAGGAATCCGCGTCTCTCCAGCAAACTCTTGAACGAATTTATATGCAAAACACAGATCTTGATGCGGCTCGAGCAGGATTGAGGGTGACCGATGAAGATGTCTCGCAGGCAAATGCTCAGTGGCGACCCAGCCTTTCTGTCCAGGGAAATCAACAACAAAGCCAAGAATATCCTATCGGACGAGGGACTAAAGCTCATAATAGTAATACGTTTTATAACGCAACTTTGAGCCAGAATATTTACCAGGGAGGAAGGACTACAGCTACCATTGGCAAGACTGAAAGTGAGGTCCTTGCGGGGAGAGCGGGTCTTTTTACCCAAGAGCAGCAAACTCTTTTAGCGGGTGTGAGTGCACATACAAGTATTCTCGCTTTTGAAGCCATCGTAAATTATCGTGAACAAAGCAAACAATTCTATAAAAAGAATCTAGAACATGCTGAAGCTCGCTTTGAAGTCGGAGAAGGAAGTCGCACGGATGTTGAGGCTTCCCGAGCAAAGTATGAAGGAGCCATCGCAGAATTAAGTTCAGCTCTTGGGAATCTTGAATCGGCGAGAGCCGTCTACACGCAACAAGTAGGGAATGAACCTGGAAATCTATCGCCGGCACACCTTATTATAGAATTGCCTAAAAAGCTTGAACAAGCTATAGAAATTGCTAAAACCCATAGCCCTGTTATTCTTCAAGCGCGCTATGCTCTTGAGGCGGCTCTCTATAATGTGGATGTGCAAATTGCGGGCCTTTTACCTACTGTTGATGTTCAAGGCCAAGTTGGTAATAGTGTTCAACACGGGACGCGAGCGAGCGAAGCAAACCCTCTCCATCCGAAAAATACGACTTTAAATTTTCAAGCAACGGTTAATATCCCTCTTTATTCTCAAGGCATCCCTAACTCTCAAATCCGCCAAGCCTATCAAATTGTGGCTCAGCAGAA
>JAIEOZ010000125.1 GCA_019750035.1 Alphaproteobacteria bacterium
TGCTGTAAGAAGTGCAACGCATGAGACAGTTGCTAAAACAATACCTTTCATCGATCCTCCTTGTGTTTTGTTATTTCGAAGATATACGTAGTTTCAAGGAAATCACGTATTTAATGTCTCCAGAAAAAAGATTAGCATATAAAAGGTTTAAAATTGATTAAAATTTATCAAGAATCATATCATTTTTTGTAAAACGTTAGGTTCCATCCACATTTGGTAAGAAGCACTTTTTCTCTACTTGTTTGTCCTCACGAGAACGCACAGGTGTTCTTCCCCACTGTGTCATCTCCTTGACACGCGGGGATCCAATGAAACTATCTGTAGCAAAACAACTATTTTATGGATTCCCGCCTGCGCGAGAATGATGACACAGATGGATCTTATGAATTAATTGCAGAAAACTTTGTTCATGAACAATATCTTAATAAAAAGGCACTACGCTCTGGTTGGTTTGAAGGTTATCAAATAAGGTCCAAGCTCCCCCTTCACCATGCCAATTCCCCCGCGTGGCCGCTTTTGAGTATTCCGTTGAGCGGGCTTCAAAAAAATTAGCATGCTCAACGCCATTAAGCATAGCGGTTAACCAAGGAAGAGGATGAGGTTGAGCTTGCGCATACTGACCAGGGCTCCCGGAAAAATAGCCATAGACGGGTGTGAGTTTTAGCTGGGTTAGTCGCCAATCAGCAATGTAGCGGACGTAATTTTTGATATCCATCACGGTCATTCCCTCAACATCTCCAAACTCAAAAGCAAGTTCAATAAACTTGTCTTCAAGCGATACAGATGTTTTGGCAACGTCGATGATATCATCGCCGACAGATTGCGTCACGGCTCCGGTTTCTTGGGCCCATTCATGGTAAAGTCTAATCATACTTTCACAATGCAAACTTTCGTCACGTATTGACCATGTGATAATCTGTCCCATGCCTTTCATTTTGTTATGACGAGGAAAATTCATTAACATTGCAAAGCTGGCAAAAAGCCACATGCCTTCCGTAAAAGCGCCAAACATAGCCAGAGTACGCGCCACATTGGCACAGGTTGTCATTCCAAAACCTTGCATATAGTCTGCTTTCGCACGCATGGCTGCATACTCACGAAAAACTTCAAATTCGGTTTTGGCCATTCCTAATGTTTTAAGAAGAAGAGCATAGGCATCGATATGTACAGTCTCCATATTAGTAAAGGCTGCCATCATCATTTGTATTTCCAACGGCTGAAAAATGGGAATATAGCGCTTCAAATAATTTTCACTGACTTCCACATCTGCCTGTGTAAAAAAACGGAAGATCTGTGTTAAAAGATTGCGCTCATTGGGTGTAAGAGTCTCTGACTGCCAGTCTTTAATATCCTCACCGAGAGGGACTTCTTCACCCATCCAATGAATCTGCTGTTGTCGTTTCCAGCATTCATAGGCCCAAGGATAACGATCAATGTCATAAGTTCCTGATGTTTCCAACAATCCAATAAGTCCTTTCCCTTGCAATTCAAAAGGGTTTGCCTCTCTGTAATCAACCATTTGTAATCCTTTTTCTGTTTTGCTTTATTTATTGGCAGGCTAGGCATTCTTCATAGTTGGTAGACGAGGTAAGTAAGGGTTTGTCGATAGGACCCTCTCCCCCCACGTATTCCGGACGTTGAATCGACTTTGAGCGGCAATAATAAAGACTTTTGACGCCTTTTTCCCAAGCCAACCAATGCATCATTAGCAAGTCCCATTTATCAATGTCTGCTGGCAGAAAGAGATTCAATGACTGTCCTTGGCAGATATAAGGCGCGCGATCACCCGCAAATTCAATAATCCACCGTTGGTCTATCTCAAAGGCTGTTTTAAATATCTCTTTTTCTTCTAGAGAAAGTACGTCTAAATGTTGCACTGAGCCTTCGTTTTCGACGATTGACTGCCATGTGGTTTCATTATTGGCTCCTTTGGATTCGAGTAGCTTTTCTAAGTAAAGATTTTTGACGGCATAATTACCCGAAAGAGTTTTATGATTGTATATATTAGCGGGAATCGGTTCAATACAAGCACTCGTCCCCCCACATATGATGCTAATTGAGGCCGTAGGAGCAATCGCAAGTTTATGGCTAAAGCGAGCTTTGAGGCCACGGTCTTGCGCATCAGGACAAGCCCCGCGTTCTTTGGCTAGTTTCACAGAAGCGGCGTCGGCTTCCCGTCGAATGTGACGGAAAATTTTCATATTCCATGATTTGGCGAGAACACTTTCAAACGGAAGATTTCGTGATTGAAGGAAAGAGTGAAAGCCCATTAATCCTAATCCAACAGAACGCTCACGGATGGCAGAATATTTAGCTCGAGCCATACCCTCTGGTGCAGTATCAATAAAGTTTTGAAGGACATTGTCAAGAAAACGCAACACATCCTCAATGATGAAGGGATTGTCATGCCATTCATCCCACGTTGTTGCATTAAGAGAAGATAAGCAGCATACGGCTGTCCGGTCTTTGCCTAAATGGTCAGGGCCTGTTGGGAGTAAAATCTCGCTACATAGGTTGGACATTCGTATTTTTAAGCCCAACTCGCGTTGATGCTTTGCCATCGCTTTGTTGGCCGTGTCAATGAAGATAAGGTAAGGCTCTCCTGATTGTAGACGAATCTCCAATATTTTCTGAAATAATTTTCGGGCATTGATCGTTCGAACAATTTCACCTGTTTTGGGACTTTTAAGCCCAAATTCCTTATCCTTCTCGACAGCCTGCATAAATTCATCTGTTAGGGTGATACCATGGTGCAGATTTAAACTCTTCCGATTAAAGTCGCCCGACGCCTTGCGAATTTCTAAAAATTCTTCAATTTCTGGGTGGTGAATATCAAGATAAACAGCTGCATTTCCTCGTCGAAGCGAACCTTGACTAATGGCGAGAGTTTGCGAGTCCATCACTCGAATAAAGGGAATGATACCTGAAGTTTGTCCAGCACGTCCTATGGATTCACCCACACTCCGGAGAAATCCCCAGTAAGTGCCGATGCCACCGCCATTAGAAGCGAGGAGTACGTTTTCATTCCAGGTGGAGACAATACCATCTAAGCTATCGGCAACTGTGTTCAAAAAACAAGAAATGGGGTAACCGCGTTTAGCTCCTCCATTTGAAAGAATGGGAGTTGCGGGCATAAACCAGAGCTGCGAGATATAATCATAAAGTCGTTGAGCATGGGCGAGATCATCAGCAAAAGCACAAGCAACGCGCGCAAACACATCCTGATAGCTTTCACCTTCTAACAGATATCGATCCCTTAATGTTGCCTTGCCAAAATCTGTAAGTTTAGCGTCTCGACTACGGTTGAGGTGAAGTTGAGAAGGGAGAACCTTTGATCGGGGAGGTATCGTTATCTTTAAAGGTGTTTTCTTTTTACGATCTTCAGGAAATTTTAAAATAGTGGGAGTCGGATTGAAGTCAATTAAGTGTCCATCCCGATCAAAATCATAGGCGCGATTCATATTTATGCCCTTTATCTTTTCAGGGCGGGAGTTTTAAAAGGTGCCTATATGCATAATTTTAATTTGTATATATCGACCCCATCTTCGGTGCACCCCGCCCGATGTGTAGTAATTTTGTTTTCAGGCAGGTCTCCTGACTCACGGGTCTTCACTATGACAAGCTCCCTTCCCAAGAATACATCCCAGTGGTTTTATAGCTTGTACAGCTCTCCGCTTACAGTTGCGGGGGCAGCTCCGGCCTTGCAGTTTGATGCGCACCGGATTCCCTTTTCAGCATTCCTTTTTTGAAAAATGCACCTTTAAACACCTTAGATTATTCCTTCAAAAGAGAAGGGGTTGTCAATAAGTTTATTATTAAAATTTTACACTCTTTTCACGCGACTGATGGATGATGAGCTCTCGTTAGAATGGGCCATTTGCAAATAGAAAATAAAGGCTTATGATACATCCGTTGAACTTGAAGATACCATGTTTCCTACCGACTAGTGTCATTCCCGCGCAGGCGGGAATACATAAAATAGTTGTTTTGTTACAGCTAGTTCCATTAGATCCCCGCCTGCGCGGGGATGACACCAGAGGAAAACAAAATAAGGTATCTTCACGTCCGATGAATATAAATATAATCAGGTATAAAAACATGGATTGGGATAAACTACGCGTATTTCATGCTGTTGCTTGTGCGGGGAGCTTTACAAAAGCGACGGAAGTCCTAAATATTAGCCAATCAGCCATTAGTCGTCAGATTAATATTCTTGAAGAAGGATTTGGAACTCCTCTTTTTACGCGCGTCGCTCGCGGCCTCATTCTTACAGAAGCTGGTAAAGCTCTTGAAACGACAGTCATCAATGTTTTTGCTCAGCTCGCCATGGCTCAAACCACCATGGACGAGCTTAAAAATTATCCGCGAGGTCATATTCAGATTGCAACAACACTTGCCTTCGGATCTTTATGGCTTGCCCCACGTCTTCAAGAGTTTCTTGATCAATATCCGGACATCGACATAACCGTTTTTTTGAAGGATGAAGAAGTTGATTTGAATATGCGAGAAGCGGATATTGGTATCATAGCCCTCTCTCTCAACAGTCCAGATCTTATTCATTGTGAGCCTATCTCTTATCGTTTTCGCATTTATGCAAGTCGATCTTATTTAGAAAAGCATGGAACCCCCCAAAAACCTGAAGACCTTGATCATCATAAGCTTATTGTTTTTGGAAAAGAAATGCCTCACATTTATAGTGATCTTGATTGGCTTTTAAAGATAGGAGCTCAAAAACCGCGTATCCCTTATCTGGTCATTAACAGTGGTCAAGCGATTTATGAAGCAACCCGATCAGGTATTGGAATTTCAGCTCTGCACAAGTATATGGTGAGGGATGATCCCGAAATGGTCGAGATTCTTCCCAATATTCCTGGGACGACAGTTTATCGGTTTGTGGTGTATCCCTCTCATCTAGCAAACCTTAAACGTATACGGGTGTTTGTTGATTTTCTTTTAAAAAAAATGCAAGAAGAAGAACTTTAAAACCATTTCTCAAAAGCATCATGATGAATCCTACTCGAAATAATTCGTTGACTATCATTATAAAAAATCTAGAAAAATCCTATGATTCTATGGTTTTACAAGGCATTGATCTTGAGATTTCTCGAGGTGAAATTTTAGGAATTATTGGAAAAAGTGGAGCTGGAAAGAGCACCCTTTTTCGTTGCCTGAATGGATTGGAGCAACCTACCTCTGGAACGATCACGATAGATAACCAGTTGTTTACAGGAATTTCTAAAAAAGAGAAGCGGCGAATTCAACAAAAAATCGGCAATGTTTTCCAGAGTGTTAACCTATTAAGCCGCTTAACAGCCTTCGAAAATGTTATGTTCCCCTTAAAACTTCTCCAGGGGAACTCTGAGAAAAATCGTTTAAAAGCTTTAAATATGCTTAAACTCGTTGGCCTAAAAGGGAAGGAAAACAACTACCCCAGTCAACTGAGTGGTGGACAATCACAACGCGTTGCGATTGCTCGCGCCCTCATAAGGGATGCCTCTCTTCTGCTTTGTGATGAATTTACCTCTGCTCTGGATTTTGAAACATCCTTGGAAATTCTTGAGTTATTACGTGACTTAAATAAAAGGCTGGGCGTCACAATTATTATGATTACTCACGATATGGCTGTTGTCCGTGAAATATGTAATGAAGTTTGTGTTCTGGAAGAAGGACGAATCGTTGAAAAAAACAACATCACTTCAATTTTGCTTTATCCTCAAAACACTATCACAAAATCACTGATTCGCAATCTGATTAATAGGGATTTACCCCATCATCTTCAAGAAAGGCTTAGGCAAACCCCAACTTCTCACTCTACAGCTTTATTGCGGCTCTTTTTTTCAAGTGAAACAGCAGAAGAGCCTATTATTTTCTCAATCATTAAAAAATATGATACCCCCATCAACATCTTATTTGGAAATTTAGATCATATACGGGAAACCGCTTTTGGTTGTCTTATCGTTTCGATTCCTTATGAGATAACTCAAATTACAGAGCTTATGAAAGATCTTAGCCAAAGAGGCGTCTCGTCAGAAATCATTGGATATCTACCTCAACAAGCGAGTGGCCTATGGAGCAATTAGTGATCCGCTCCTTGATTGAAACCCTTATGATGGTTGGAATATCCATGGTTTTGGGAACAATCACTGGCGCTCTACTTGCTTGTCTTCTTGTCTTAACAAAACCTTCTGGGTTATGGTCAAAACCTTTTATTTTCAATTTATTAGGAATTTTTCTTAATACCTTTCGCTCGATTCCCTTTATTATCCTTATTATCGTCATGATCCCTTTTACACGTTTCTGGGTAGGCACGTCCATTGGTACGGCTGCAGCCACCCTCCCCTTGACCTTTGCCGCAAGCCTCCTCATCGCCCGTATCATAGAAGACGCTTTAAATACGACCCCAAAGAGTTTGATAGAGGTGGGCATCGCCTTGGGTATCTCAAATCTACAGATTATTATACAAATTCAATTCCGCGAGGCTTTACCTCTTATTATTTCTGGATTGACGACTGTTTCAATCAATCTCATTGGTTTTTCAGCAATGGCGGGTACTGTTGGCGGAGGAGGATTGGGAGATCTTGCCCTCCGATATGGCTATCAAAGGTATGACTTTACCTTACTTATCCTCATTGTTATTATCCTGATGGTTATGGTGCAATGTGTGCAAATGTTAGGTGATTTCCTATCAGCATATTTAAAAAAATAAGACAGGATACTCAGATCATGAAGTTATTAATGACTTTTGCTTTTTTTCTTTTATCGATAACACATCTTATTGCAGTTCCTTTAAAGGTAGGGGTCACAGCAGGTCCCCACGCTATAATCATGGAAAAAGTAAAGGAGCTTGCTAAAGCAGAAGGCATTGAAATTCAAGTTATTGAATTTAATGATTTTATATTGCCGAATGCAGCTTTAAATGACAAAGAGTTGGACATTAATATCTACCAACATCAGCCTTTTTTGGATGAACAAGTTAAAAGCCGTGGATATAAAATTAAATCAGCAGGAAAAACAGTCTTAATGCCCCTTGGTATTTATAGCAACACGCTTACAAAGCTTGCAGATTTGAAGGACAAATCAACAATTGCCATTCCAAGTGATCCGACCAACGAAGGTCGAGCTCTCAAGCTCTTAGAGAAAGAGGGATTAATCCAATTGGCGCCTTCTGAAAACCCCTCTATCTTAGATATTATTAATAATCCAAAAAACCTTACTATTCTTGAAATTGAAGCTCCTCAGTTGCCTCGAATATTGGATGATGTGGATGCGGCGGTGATTAATACGGATTGGGTTCTTCTGGCAGGACTTAATCCTCAAACGGCCCTTGCGAGCGAAGACAAGAATTCTCCCTACGCAAATGTCATCGCAATTCGCGAGGATGAGAATCGACCTGAAGTGAAACAGATCATTCAGCTCTATCAAAGCGAACCTATAAGACTGTTTATTCAAGAAAAGTTTAAAGGAGCTATTTTACCAGCTTGGTAAATTTCTCTTCAGAGTGGGTTCATCATTGAACAGGAAAATGCCTTGTGAAAAAGAAAAGAATTGATTAAACTTTTTCCTTTAACAAAAGGGAGAAAAATGAATGAAAAAAGTTTATTTATGTCTGTTAACTTTTGCGAGCCTAAATTTTGTAAATGAAGCTTTTGCAGAAGAGGCACCGCAAACACAAGTGCCCCCTCCACCCCAATCTTCCGCCTCAAATTTTACTTCAGCTCAGCGCGAAGAAATTGAAAAAATCGCCACTGAATATCTGGCTAAACATCCTGATGTCATCACAAACGCTTTGCAAGCGGCAATGATTAAGCAGCAACAAGAAGAAATTGCTAAAATAGAAAAAGCTGTCGCTGAAAATAAAGATAAACTCTTTAAGGATGCAGCAGATCCTGTTGAAGGAAACCCTAAAGGAACTCAATCTTTAGTCGTTTTTCTAGATCCCTATTGCGGGTATTGTAAAAAAATGCACGGAGAGCTAGATACCTTGCTCAAAACAAACAAAGACGTAAAGATTATTTTTAAAGATCTCCCCATCATGGGGCAAGGTTCCCTTATGGCGGTTAAAGCCATGCTTGCGGCAAAGGAACAAGGCAAATATGACCAACTTCAAGCCGCTATTTTCTCCTCAGACAAGCACTTAACGAAAAAGCAAATTTTAAAGATAGCCAGCTCTCTCGGTATTGATGTGAAGAAGCTTGAAGAGGATATGAAAAGCAAAGCTCTCCAGACTCGAATTGACCAGGGACTTGAACTTGCAAAAGCTCTTGGAATTGATAAAACACCAACATTAATTATCGGAGAAACAAAAGTTTTACCAGGGTACGTTACAGCTGAAGACTTGGATAACCAATTGAAAAATTTGGCAAAATCCCCATCATCAGCTCAAGAAGAAGTAAGTAAGAAAGTATCTTAAAAAAGATTAAGGAAAAGTCGTCTCCGCAAAACGGAGCCGACTTTTCTTTAAGTCTTGTTAAGGTGAAGGACATGTTCCTTGATAAAGACCCTGAGTCGAGCACCTCATTCCCGAAGGTATTTGGCACACAGTTTCACGCTCTAAAACTTGCCCTCCTTTCAAAGCACAATAAATCCCTTCAGACGTCAAATAGTCTGTTATCTTAACCCCGCCCAAAGGACACTCTCCGCGAAAAAGAGCCCATTCTTCACACTGTTTATGATCTGCAAAAACACAAACACCATACTCTCCCCCGTCTCTCCTTTTCTCGATGTGTAACGTTCCTTTTTTTTGGACACAATACTGAGAGGCTGGGTTTGCAAGTCCCATTTTTTTCTTTTCTCCACTACCCACGAGCACTCCCAATCCTGCACACACAAAAAAGATGAGTTTGCAATTTTTTGGGACCATCACCATCCCTTTTTAGCAGGACACGCTTTCTTCACAAAATATTTAGAACAATAAGGGCAAACAATTTTTCCTTCTTTTCCCACATGAAGATAAATGACGGGATGACCTAAAGGTCCACTTCCTCCATCGCATTTAACGACAGCACTTTTGGTTTCAGTTGGTTGGATGGATATCGTCATAACTTCTCCTCTGAAAGACCTAAAAATTGCATACAAAATTTATGCACTGACTTGCCCCCATTGCATCTACTCGCATGACAGGATATAAACCAAGTATCAAATACAGGCTACAGGGGTCAGAAAGATTTTGGAATATAGAACTCATTTCTAGAGGCTATTTCTTCCAGGGTTTTTCCTCCTGTTGTTTGCGCCCGTAGCTCAGTTGGATAGAGCGTTGCCCTCCGGAGGCAAAGGTCAGGGGTTCGAATCCCTTCGGGCG
>JAIEOZ010000320.1 GCA_019750035.1 Alphaproteobacteria bacterium
TTCTTACTTTATTTCTAAAAAAAGTTCCGAAGGTGCAGGCTTTTGTTGAAGGATTACTTTTCTGTTGTGTTCTTTAACAAGACAATGGATTAAATAACAAGGAACAGAACGAGGTGTTAAGTCTTGAAGAGAAGCGTTACCCTCTAAGGCTTCAAGGGTACCTTGATGAAGAATGATCGAAGTGGCTTTTAGACAAAGAGAAAGGGTAAGTTGATCTTCCCTGGGGGTTGCAATATGTAAAATTCCTCCCCTAGGAGCACATTCGCTCATCCATAAAACAGTGTTGAGAAGAAGACGTCCCCATCCATCAAGGACTAAATCCTTTTGAAACGGTTCTTTCCAATGAAACACCATCTTACTTCGTGCAAAGTAATCATCGATAAGCTTTCGGGCTTCTCCAAGAGAGAACATCCCTCCAGCGGATCCGAAGGCAATCCTAAAAAAGCGAAGACGCGCAGAAGCGGCTTGAGCACTGTGGAGAATTAAACTTAAAATTTCTTCGGACTCAATAAGGTGATCAGGAGGAGTTTCTTGAAAAAGCTCTAAGCCTGTATTAATAGCTCCAATTGGTGTGACGAGATCATGGCAAATGCGAGATGTTAGAAGCTCAGCAAGACGGAGGGAAGATTTTATAGGCATTTTTTTGTATCCTTGTAATATTTTAGCATCTTGTTAAGGTCTTATCTGATAGGATATGAATATAAAACATATAGATTAAAATTTTAAGCTTATTTTAGGCAGAGATATAACAAATGAGAACCTATACAAAAATCATCATTGCGATTGTCATATGCGCTATAGGATTTGGCATCGTCCTGTGGCTAAAAAAAGAGAAGGTTTTACCTGAGAAAGCAATCTATCAACCTATTCCTGTTGAAGCGGTTAAAGCTAAAAGTGGTTCTATTTTAAGGCGTATTACAACCGTCGGGAGTCTGTCTGCTATCCAATCGGTTGTTTTGCGTCCAGAAGTTAGCGGAAAGATTGCAAAAATCTTTTTTCAAGATGGAGAAAATGTTAAAGCAGGAGATCCTCTTTATAAGATTGACGATGCAGTCTATGCAGCAAAGGTTAAAGAAGCTGAAGCACACCTTGCCTTAAATAAAGAAGAACACAGCCGAGCAATTAAACTTTTAGAGAAAAATTTTGGAACTATCCAACAGCGAGATAGAACGTTGGCTGAAGTTCAAGTTAGCGAAGCTGTTTTAGAAGAAGCAAAAATTCGTCTTGATAATACAATCATAAAAGCGCCGTTTGAGGGTGTTATGGGGCTAAGTGCTGTAAGTGTAGGCGCTTTTGTTTCAGAATCTGTTGAACTTGTGAACATTGTTGATTTAGACCCCATTAATGTGGATTTCCACGTTCCAGAGTCTTATTTGCCTTCTGTCCATCCAGGAGATGAGGTTGATGTAACGATTGAGGACTTTGATCCCTTACCCGTACCTGCAGTGGTTAAAGCTATCGATCCCAAAATTGATGAGGCAACAAGAACGGTGATCATTCGTGCTCAAATGCCAAATAAAGAGCTGGCTTATCGCCCGGGAGAGTTTGCCCGTGTTACGGTTCTGGCAGGGACAATAAAAGATGCGGTTTTGATTCCTGAAGTCGCCGTTGAGCGCGAGGGTGATGAAGAGCATGTTATGCTTGTGGTGGATAATATTGCTGTTAAATCAGTGGTGAGTACAGGAATGAGAGAGGGGAATGAAGTCGAAATTACCCATGGCGTCAAAGTAGGTGATTTGGTGATCACCGCGGGCCAATTCAAAGTACAGGATGGTGTTGAGGTTCAGGTCGTTAATCAGAATGAAGAGCAAGAAGAGACAGAATGAAATTCATAGAACTTCTTATACGTCGTCCCGTTTTATCGACTGTTATGACCATTATCATTTTAATGATTGGGGGAGTTTCCTACACGCGTCTGCCATTAAGACAATTTCCTGAAGTCGATAAGCCTATTATCAGCGTAACAACGTCCCTTGAGGGAGCAAGCCCTCAAATTATTGAAGCTCAGTTAACAAAGCCATTAGAAGAAGCGCTGGGAGGCATCGAAGGTCTTGATTACATGACCTCAAGGAGTGAGACGGAAAACAGTGTTATTAAATTAAACTTTAGGGTAGATCGAGATATCGATCTTGCCGCAGCAGATGTGCGTGATCGCCTTCAAAAGGTGAGAAATCAGCTTCCCGATGATGCTCAAGATCCTTTGATTAAAAAAGCCGATGCAGACGCTCAACCCTTGATTTATCTCTCGCTATACAGTGATAAAAAGGATGTCACTGAGTTGGCTGACTATGCGCATAGGTATTTAGAAAGTGAGCTTGAAACCATTAAGGGTGTTGCGAGTGTTGAGGTTATGGGAGGGGGCAATTTGGAAATGCACCTCATCTTAGATCCTGTTCGACTCAATGCATATAAAATTACAGCAACAGATGTCGCTGCAGCTTTAAAGCGACAAAACATCATAAAACCAGCGGGACGCATTTCAGGGGAAGAACGAGAATTTACGGTTACGACAACGGTTCCTCTGACGACGCCAAGTCAATTCAACGCAATGGTTATTGCCGAACGGGAAGGTCGCATTATTCATTTGATAGATGTGGGAAAGGCGGAGCTTAACTCGGAAGATAAACGGTTTTCATCGCTATTTAATGACAAAAATGCGGTGAGTATTGGAATTGTTAAAAAATCGGTCGCTAATCCTTTGGTCGTTAAGAAAGGTATTGAAGAAAAAGTCGCTCAAATTAGAGGGCGCCTCCCCTCTGGAACCTATGTTGAGATTTCCTCAGACCAAACCGTCTTTATTCAAAAATCTATTGAACATGTTTATCGAACCATTTGGGAAGCCATTTTTCTTGTGATTTTTGTTGTCTTTTTCTTTTTGAGATCGATAAGGGCTTCTCTGATTCCTCTCGTGACGATTCCAGTCTCCTTAATTGGTGCTTTTGCATTAATGTTTGTTCTTGGGTTTACAATTAACATTTTGACGCTCCTTGCTCTCGTCTTGGCTATTGGCCTCGTTGTGGATGATGCTATTGTTGTGCTTGAACATATTTATAGCTATATCGAAGAGGGAATGAAACCGAAAGCGGCCGCAATTCGTGGGGCAAAGGAAATTAGTTTTGCGGTTGTAGCCATGACGCTGACATTGGCTGCTGTTTATGCTCCTGTTGCCCTTTCAAGTGGGATAACCGGAAAGCTGTTTACTGAATTTGCCCTGACCCTTGTAGGGGCGGTACTCATCTCAGGATTTGTTGCCTTAACCTTAACGCCTATGATGTGTGCTCGATTGCTTGTCTCGCATAGTCACGAAACACATGCGAAAAATAGATTCTCTCGAGCTTATCAAGCTTTTTCAGATAAGCTAGGGAATTGGCTTGATAAATTAGATCAGGCATATGGAAATCTTTTAGCAAACATTTTACAGAAACGACTATGGGTCGCCCTAACCGGTCTTTTCGTTGCTTTGGTGGGGCTATATCTTGCGGTATTTCAATTAAGGCGTGAGCTCACCCCTGCTGAAGATCAAGGTGTTTTGACAACCAACTTGGTTCCTCCCTATGGGGCGACTCTAAATTATATTGAAAAATATGCTCGGCAAATGGATCAAATCCTTGCTTCAGTTCCAGAACTTATCAAGCGAATGACAGTAGTTCAGGTAGGTGACTTTAGCTATTCTAAGAATACGATGTTATTGTGGGAGGACAGAACCAGGAGCTGTAGCGATATTGAAAAGGAGATAACGCCTGAACTTAAGAAAATTATTGGACTTAATGTGACGGCAAGGTGTCCAAGTCGTTCGGTTATTGGAGGAGGGAGTGGATTTGATCTTTCCTTTGTGATTCAAACAACGCGTTCCTACGAGGATCTAGAACAACAAATGCAAAAAGTATGGGCTGCGATGGACCAGCATCCTGGGATTAAGACCACCGATCCCGACATGGGACGACCTGGCCAAGATTACAAAGTGCAAGTAGATGTTGAAAAAGCTTCCACTTTAGGTGTTGAACCAGATGTTATTGCGCAGACCCTTGATACATTAATTGGAGGGCGTCGTTCAACAACCTTTGAAAGGGAGAGCAAGCAATATCCGGTGCGTGTCTGGGTGGGCGAGCAATTTCGTAGATCGGCTCAAGATGTGTTGGATATGACGGTGCGAGGATCAAGAGCAGGGAAAGAAACCATTGTCCCTCTTTCAGATTTTGTAAAAGTAGTGGCCGTCTCCTCAACCCCTGAAATTTACCACTTTGATGGTATGCGTTCTGCGACCATCAATGCTGTTTTAAAAGAAGGATATGGCTTAGGGCAGGTTCTCAATGATATTAAAGGGATTGCGACTAAAATTCTGCCTGATGGGTATATAACAACGGTTTCAGGAGAAACCCGTGATTTTTTGAAAGAAAGTTATACCATTTATGTCATTTTTGGACTCGCTATTGCTTTTATATTTTTAGTAATGGCCGCTCAATTTGAAAGCTTTATAGATCCTTTCATTATTATTCTGAGTGTTCCGTTATCTTTGGCAGGGGCTGTTTTTACCTTATGGATTGTGCCGACGGGAACTTTAAATATTTATAGTCAAATTGGACTTGTTACCTTGATAGGATTGATTACCAAACATGGAATCCTTATTGTTGATTTTGCCAATAAATTGCAGCAAGAGGGAAAACCAACGTACGATGCGGTGATTGAAGCCTCACGCTTGCGGTTAAGGCCCATTCTGATGACCACTTTTGCAATGATTTTTGGCGCTGTGCCTTTGGCTTATTCGAGTGGTGCAGGTGCGGAAACACGAGAGCAAATTGGTCTCGTGATTGTAGGAGGGATGAGCGTAGGAACTCTCTTTACCCTTTTTGTGATTCCTGTTGTGTATACGTATTTAAGCCGGGGTCGTCGTTCAGAAGAGCTCCATGAAGGTCATTAGCGTCTCCAAATTTCTGGTTCTATCCAGTTTTGGATGTAGAAATACCTGTTCCATATGCCCTTCATCCTCAGGCTAGAAAGGGCTTGTTTTTCGAAGAAAAGCAATGGCTTTTCTTGACCCGAGGATAATGGTATGGGGGGAGGACGTCTATACCTCTTCGTGAGGACAAGCGAATGAAAAAAAGTGCTTCTTACCAAAACTGGATAGAACCTAAGGGAGAAGTTTAAATTATGCGGATGACCGTAAGTTCGGTTTGTACAATATAATACCAATTCCGTCATTTAAGTTTATATTTCTGAATTGCTTTGTCGGGACTTTGTCCCTCCGCGCAATGACGAATTAATTGTTTTTCAACATAAAAAATCGTCATTGCGAGCGGAGCGAAGCAATCCAGAATGATACTTGTCCTTAATTATTTTTCGTAAATGATATTATATCCACTTTTGTCACTTCAGATGAAGTTCACTCTTAAAAAAGATCTGGCTCAAGTGTTGCAACAATTTGGCAAGGGATGCCATGAGCTTTTGAATAAGGAGGAATATCCTTAAGAACAACGGACCCAGCTCCAATAATTCCCCACTCTCCGATCTTTTTGTTGGGGATAATTTTAGTACCAACCCCTAAAAAGACACCTTCATTCACATGTGTACCCCCTGTTACAATCGATCCAGGAGCTATATGACAATAAGTTCCAATGAAAACATCATGTTCAATAATAGCGCCTGTATTAATAATGGAATGATCACCGATAATGGCATCAGACTGAATGACTACATTTGCACCGATATATGTCCCTACACCAATGGAAGCTGTTTCATGTATAATAGCTGTGGGATGAATTACTGTTAACCATCTTGCGCTTGTTAGAGAAGTTGCGATTTTTTTTCGTACCAAATTTGAGCCGATCGTAATGATTGTGGGTTTTGTACTCTCTTTCCACCAACTTGATGTAGGCATTTTTTCAATTTTAACCCCACAGTTTGAAAGGGTTCCTATTTTCTCGATATTATCATCAAACACATGATTAATCTGGTATCCTTGTTTTTGTAGGGCGTCTGTCACAACTTTTGCATATCCTCCACTTCCAATAATGATGGCGGAAGATGACTCATGCATCGATATATTCCTTTCAGTACCTTGAACGCTAGGTTCTATTCAGTTTTGTTAAATTTTTAGAAAAATGATATAGATAGTACTCAATTAATGACGAGGAGAACTATCATGGATAAGTATTACATCACTGAGGAAGCCTTTGAAAAGCTTTTTATATATTTAAGCAGCAAAAAAGACATTTATTGGTGTTCATTATCGTTTTATATGTTGGGTAAAGAAACAAATCTGGAATGATATTCTTGCTTATTTTTCAAAAAGACTATGATGGAGAATCATATATCATTGCTGAAATCGTTAATTTCAAAAACGGATTCTCTACAATTTAAAAACATAATTCTATTCCGAGCCTCTACCTTTTTTCTGCATCCTTAAAATCTACTTTCGCAGCAGGTTAATAAGAAACGACCGCGCCAGTTGCTGGGGAAAGCTTTTTGGACTTTGAGATTTTATTACTGTAAGATTTCCTGATCGCTGGCTTTTTTCTGTTGTTCTTTTTCCTCTTGAGTATGCTCCTGCGCGGCTTGACGTTGATACAAATCTGCGAAATCTACAGGTGTTAAGAGTAAGGCAGGGTAACCGCCTTCTTGCGTTGTCATAGCAACAATATTACGTGCAAAAGGGAATAGAATGCGAGGACATTCAATCATAAGAATCGGACGAATATATTCTTCTGGTACGTCTCTTCCAATCGTAAAGGCACCCGCATATTCTAAGTCCAATAAAAATACTTGCGCTTCTTTTCTTTTTGCATCTACTCGAATACGTAATGTTACTTCAAAAGATTGTTCAGCTATGTTATGAGCTTGGGCTTCAATATGGATTGAAATGGAGGGTCTTTCTTCATTATTCATAATGTTAGCCAATGGAGAAGGATTTTCAAAGGAGAGGTCCTTTACATATTGAGCAGTGACAACGAGAGGGGCCTGTATTTGAGTTTCTGGCGTTGCGATGCCGTTTGCTTGTTTATTCACCATTTTTTTTCCTTTCAATGTGTTGCTTTCATACTATGACATAAAAATAAGGGAAAACAAAACATAGAAAGATTTTTGTTATGTCTTCGATGCAATAGGACCTAGCAGATTATTATAACCTATGTTATGGATTTTTACACTTATAGGTTAAAATAAAAAGATGATGAAAAAGCTACAAATTGTTGTTTTGGCTGCGGGCCATGGGATGCGAATGAAGTCTGATCTCCCTAAAATTCTCCATCATTTAGGAGGGCGTCCAGTCTTACATTATGTTCTTGACTTAGCTCATCGAATGACTCCTCAAGAACTTGTTTTAGTTGTGAGCCCCTCCTTGAAAGATATTCAGACTCCTTTTGCTCATAAAACCGTTGTGCAACACCCCGCGCAAGGAACGGGTGATGCTGTTAAGTGGGCTCTTCCTTACTTGAAACCTGAGGGATATGTCCTTATTCTCGCTAGTGATACGCCGCTCATTCGGAAAAAAACATTGGAGAGGATGCTGTCACTGGCTTATGATTATCCTGAGACAGCCGTTATTTTATTGGGGATGCGTCCAAAAGATAAAAAAAACTACGGACGCCTTGTCCTCAACGAAGAGGGTGGGCTTGAAGAAGTTATTGAAGACAAAGACTTATCTTCTGCTCAAAAGGACATTCCTTTATGTAATTCAGGCGTTGTCCTTGTTCGTGGGGATCTTTTAAACCCCCTTCTCTCAGCCTTGACAGCCAACAATGCAAATAAGGAATATTATCTTCCGGATCTTGTAAAAATATCTCGCCAAAAAGGATATGTTTGTGCTGTTATAGAGGGAGAGACGTCGGAATTTTTGGGTATTAATACGCGTCAAGATCTTGCTCAAGCAGAAAATTTTCTCCAGAAACAATGGCGAAACCAAGCGATGGAAGAGGGGGCAACCCTTATAGATCCTAAGACGATATACTTTAGCTATGATACAAAATTAGCAACCGATGTTAAACTTCACCCTTTTGTGGTGTTAGGTCCTGGCGTTGATATTGAAAAAGGGGCTGAAATTCTGTCTTTCTGTAAACTGAGTAATGCCCATATTGGGCCGTATGCTATTGTGGGACCGTTTGCTCATCTACGAGATAAAGTTCATTTAGCAGAAAAGGCGGAAATTGGTAATTTTGTAGAAGTTAAAAAATCTACTTTTGGATCTAAGGCAAAAGCGAAACACTTAAGCTACATTGGTGATGCATACATTGGTTCAAAAGCTAATATTGGAGCTGGGACAATCACCTGTAATTATGATGGGTTTAGTAAGTCTAAAACCCAAATTGGTGAAGGAGCTTTTATTGGCTCTAACAGTTCTTTGGTAGCTCCACTGTCAATTGGAGACTATGCTGTTGTGGGGGCTGGGAGTGTTATCACTCAAGATGTTGAAAGTCGAGCTTTAACGATAGCGCGTAGCCATCAAAAAAACCTTAAAGAAGGTGCTGATAAGTTGAGACAAAAGCGTAGTCAAAGAAAGGATTTTAATTAATGTGTGGAATTATTGGAATTGTCGGAAATCAACCTGTTGATCAAAGGCTCGTTCATGGTCTTGAAAAACTTGAATATAGGGGATATGACTCTTCAGGTATTGCCACGATATATAAAGGGAAAATCCAAAGATTACGGGCAGAAGGAAAATTGATTAAGCTTAAGGAGAAGCTATTAAAAACCTCTCTTTCAGGCTTTAATGGCATAGGCCATACGCGTTGGGCAACCCATGGTCAACCCACTGAATTGAATGCTCATCCTCATGGAAATTCAAAAATTGCTTTGGTTCATAATGGAATCATCGAAAATCATGGAGAAATACGCCAAGAATTAGAAGCAAAAGGCTATATTTTTGAAAGTGAAACCGATACAGAGGCTGTGGCACATCTCATTACTGATTATATGGATAAAGGGCTTACTCCTCAAGACGCTGTCGCAAGAGCTTTAAAAAATTTGAAGGGGGCATTTGCTCTTGTGATTTTGTTTGCAGGCTATGATAACTTATTGATCGCCGCACGACAGGGAGGAAGTCCACTTGCCATTGGTTATGGAAAGGGTGAAATGTATCTAGGGTCTGATGCTATTGCTCTTGTCTCATTATCTCAAAAAATTTGCTATCTTGAAGATGGGGATTGGGCTGTTTTATCTCCAGAAGGAGTCTCTATTTATGACAAAAATGATCAGCCCATTGAAAGACGGATCCAACAAAGTCTTATCAATGACAGTGCTGTCAGTAAAGGATCGTATGATCATTTCATGTTGAAAGAGATTTATGAGCAGCCTCACGTTATTGAAAAGACCCTT
>JAIEOZ010000322.1 GCA_019750035.1 Alphaproteobacteria bacterium
AGGGATGCTTCTGTTTTTAAATGATCTTTTAACCAAGATAACGTAAACTTCATCCCTTACTCCCGTGTTTCAGGAGGAAACCCATAGTGGGAAAGCCACCTTAAATCTGATTCAAAAAGAAGTCGCAAATCCTCAATGCCATATTTCAACATTGCAATGCGCTCAATGCCCATACCAAAGGCAAATCCTTGATAAACCTCTGGATCAATTTTACAATTCCGTAGCACGTTCGGGTGCACCATCCCACATCCTAAGAGTTCAAGCCAACTATCATTTTTCCAGAGAATATCGACTTCAGCAGAAGGTTCTGTAAAAGGAAAATACCCGGGCCGAAATCGCAACTTTAAAGAGGGATTTTCAAAGAACAGGCGAAAAAATTCCTCAAGACACCCTTTTAGGTGCCCCATATGCGTTTTTGTATCCACGACAAGACCTTCGATTTGATGGAACATCGGCGCATGGGTCGCATCAAGAGAATCAGATCGATACGTACGCCCAGGAGCAATAATACGTATAGGTGGTTTTTCCTTAAGCAGGGTCCGAATTTGTACAGGTGACGTATGCGTTCTCAGCACAATCGGTTGACCATCCGCTGCAGATGGCAAATAAAAAGTATCTTGTTCTTCCCGTGCAGGGTGCTCAGGAGCCATGTTCAGGGCAGTGAAGTTATAAAAATCTTCTTCAATATCGGGTCCTTCCGCCACAACAAATCCCATTTGACCAAAAATATGGATCATTTGATCGAGGGTGCGACTCAAAAGATGAATTTTTCCTTGGAGAAAAGATCGAGACGGCAACGAGACATCCAGGGCTTCAGAAGCCAGGCGGTGATTTAAATCCTCGTCTTCCAGCTGCCTTTTTTTCTGATCTAATGCAATGGTAAGAGCTTCTTTAAGCGTATTGAGTTCAGCTCCCCTACGCCGCCGCTCCTCAGGTTCTTCCTGCGCTAATTCTTTCATCAGAAGAGTCAAGGTGCCCTTTTTACCTAAAATACTCACCCGCAGTTCTTCTAAATTCTGAAGAGCTACGGTTTTTTTAATATCATCCAAAAGCTGGTATTTTAATTGCTGCATTGTCGCCATGAAAACCTTTTATCAAAATTATTATTCTTTATAGCATAAGAAAGACCTCTTTCGCCAAGGCTGAATTATAAAAAACAGTTCTGGCAAATGACTTAATGGTTAGCAACTATGCGCATTCAAAGTGAAAGCAGGAAAACATTGCCTTTTCCATATTTAATCTTTCACGATCAAAGAAGGTTTCCTTAAATCACAAGCATGACCATGGGACTAATTGATAAGAAATCCCACCTTAGTCAAAATTTAGGGACTTACCCTAACAGGGCTACTGATAATTAGTGAAAAACAAAAAGAGGAATATGGGTTAATCTTAAAAGATCTTTTGTGCAAGAGCCCCTAAAGAAATGGCTAATCCCTCCATGGCCAAACGCTCCCATGACAACTAAACAAGGCTTCAGATCGTCCATCAATTCAAGGAGAACTTTTGAGGGTTTGTGTGAATTAGCAATGGGGTGCAGATGGGTCGTCACACCATGATTTTTGCAGAGCTTTGCTGCTATATTAACATAATCGCGCGCCTCTTCTTCATTTGAGCTTACGCTCACAACATGTACAGTCTTTCCTTTAAAAATTCCAATAAGCAGCGCCATATGAAGAGCGCGTGAAGAGGCAAAAGTTCCATCAAAAGCGACAAAAACATGGGAACTATGTTGGTTAGGAAGATCAGAACTCGTCACAATGATAGGACGCGGATTGTCTTTTAGAATTTGTTTAACAGAAGGTGTTGCTTCTTCAGTGCCATTGAAATGAAAATTAGCCTCTTTGCCCATGATAAGAATGTCATGTTCCGTCACAAATTTCTCAATTTCATAGGTAGGAATGCCGATTGCATCAACGATAGAACAGGATATTTGATGGCTTTTGCAATACTCAACAAAAGTTTTTTCAAGTTTATGCACGCGCCGTCTGGCATCTTGCAAAAGTTGCGCATCCAACTCAACTTTAAAGGCAGCTCCTCCTAAAGGAATTGCTTCAGGAGCCACAATCCACGGCTCATCCAAAATACCAATGCCCGTTAGAGAAGCGTTATGAAATTTAGCAAGACGAACACTCAACTCTTTTGCAGATTCGCTCGACTGAGAATTATCAAGCGTGACAAGGATACTTTTAATCATTTTACTCCCCTCTTGTGATTTGTTATCTGTAATACAATGGGTTTATTACATCTGAATGATATGAAGAAGCATCTCACACGAATGGAAAATGTCAAAAGAAAAAATCACCGCATATCTTTTGAAACGAGCGTAAAATGAATCCCCCTCCTCGAAGCTTAGCGATTTTCTTGCTCAACGAGCTTAGCCGTATAAAGCTTAGAAAGACCTTTTACAGCACATATCCATGATAAACTTACAAAAGCAATAATGCCAAACAGATAGGGAGCAATGGAAAGCTGACTCCCTGCCGTAAGCGTCAATAGAATAAATTGAATCATCCCACCCCCCGACTTTCCGAGACGTCCACCAATAACATCAACAGCTGCCTTCCCTTTTACTTTTAATTCCTGTTCAAGGGGAATGTAAGCCATTTCCTTTGTGGGATCAAAGAGAGAATACTTTGTTCCCTTACTGAGGATATTTTGGATCGCTCCAATCATCACAGCCATAAAGAGCGATGTCACACCCAAAAAAGCAGCAATCCCATCCAAATTGTCTTGCAAAAGCACAAAAGCAAAGAAAGCAGCACTTGTGACTAAAACCATTACCGGCGTAATGATCGCCCCCGTAAACCATCCAAAGCGCCGAATGATGCCTTTTGTTGTCAAAATCAGAACAATTGTCGCAATACCCGTGCAATAGGAAAAGCGCCCCATAAATTCAAAATAGTCATTAGAGTTGGGGAGATAGGCTTTAAGTTGACTTTTCCAAGTGACATCCACAAGATTCATCGAAATACCAAAACTGAGCAGAAGAATAGCCATTAAGCCCAAGTATCTTGAAGAAAAAATATAGCTGAGACTTTCTCTGAACGAGAGCTTTGGGCGATTATCTTCCTTTGTCTTTCCAACACTTTCTGCTGCAGCATAATAAAGAGGATCCGTTAACACATACCGATTCATCCACCAATAAATAGCGAGAATAGCTACACATACTGTGACAACCGCTATCATCATATAAGTGAGGCTTACTCCCCAGGCATCAACATCAGAGGGAAGATTTTTATTCAACCCTGCCAACCATTCCACGCTGGTTCCTGCAATAATTAAAGCAAAATTCCCCACCAACCCAAAGAATGAATAAAAACGTTTAGCTTCATTGGTTCGTGTAATTTCATTAGCAAATTGCCAAAAGAGCAAAGAAATGACGATTACTCCCCATAGCTCTGCAAGAATATAAAAAATAGCATAAGACCAAACACCATAGAGGGAAATAAACCACTTAACATTTGGATAGGCTTCTCGCAAAGTTGCAACTGATTCAAGAGGAGGATGTAACAACTCTGCATAAGGATAAATGAGAAAAGCAAAAGCCCCAAAAAAAAAGAGGAAGGGAATCAAACAAACATAAAAAAGGGTTTCTCGACCAAGATTATTACTTAGCTGCGTATACCCAAAAAAGAAGAGCACCGCACACACCATAACACACGGCTTTAAAAAAGTGATGACTTCAGCCCCACAAGCAGGGGCTGTAATAATCAGAGCATCTTTTGTATTACGCAAAATTGTATAATTAAAAAGGCAAAAAAACATCAACAGGCCCATCGGCAAGAATTTTTTGAGTTCCTTGTTTTGAATAGGCCAAAGAGCTGTGCGAAACTTGGAAAATTTTGGATCTTGAGGAGACATTATTTGAAACTGAGTTGTGATGATTGATCTATTTTATATCCCGCCCGCAAAAAAATATTATTATACGCATTGGACGTGAAGATATCTTATTTTGTTTTCCTCGGGTGTCATTCCCACGAAGGCGGGAATCCATAAAATAGCTGTTTCATTACAAACAATTGCATTGGATTCCCGCCTTCGCGGGAATGACACCCGTCTGTAGGGAACAAGATATCTTCAAAGGCAATGGGTATATCACTCCTACTCTCATTTTAATTACAGATTTCAAATGTAACGACGAAACACAAGCAATTTACGCTGAAAAACAGTTGGTGACAAGAATGAACTTGCAAATATTCTTTATGCTTATGTTCAATTGTACTCTACAGAACGAGTGGCTATTGGTAATAGGTTAGCTAAACTATTCCTCCTGAAGCTCTTTCAAGTTTTCATACAATTGCAGAACTTCAGGATTCGCGAGAGCTTCCTTATTTTTTACAGGTCGACTATGAATAATTTCCCGAACAGCAAGTTCGACAATCTTTCCATTTTTTGTCCGCGGAATATCCTCAACTTGTAGAATTTTGCCTGGCACATGACGGGGAGAGGCATTCACACGAATTTTTTTCTTGATAAGGTCAAATAAGTCTGATGTTAAGTTTACCCCTTCTTTCAGCTTTACAAAGAGAATCACACGAACATCTCCTTGCCACTCTTGGCCAACAACAAGACTTTCTAAAACACCAGGCACTTGTTCAACTTGTCGATAAATTTCAGCAGTGCCAATGCGCACACCCCCGGGATTCAGAACCGTATCGGAACGACCATAAATAATGAATCCTCCATGCATTGTATGCTCAGCATAATCACCCTGGCACCAAGCTTGCGAAAACTTTTCAAAATAAGCCGCGTGATATTTTTGATCGTCTTCATCATTCCAGAAAAAAACAGGCATAGAGGGAAAAAACGTCGTGCACACAAGATCTCCCTTCTGTCCCCTGACAGAGTGGCCCTCTTCATCAAAAACCTGAATGTTCATCCCAAGCCCAGGGGCTTGAAGTTCACCCCTCCACACAGGACCTATGGGATTTCCTAAAGCAAAACAGGAAAGAATGTCGGTTCCTCCTGAAATGGATGACAGACAAATATCCGACGCAATGTATTCATAAACAAAATCAAATCCTTCTGGAGCTAAAGGAGAGCCTGTAGAGGCCATCATCCGGAGAGAGGAAAGATCATATTTATTTTTCGGATGAATCTCAGCCTTTTGCAAAGCATCAATATATTTTGCTGAAGTTCCAAAAAAGGTCATTTTTTCAGCTTCTGCATACTGCCACAAAATATGTCCCGCAGGAGAACCATCATAAAGCAAAAGAGTAGCTCCTGAAGCCAAGGCAGAAACTTGCCAATTCCACATCATCCATCCACAGGTCGTGAAATAGAAAACGCGATCTTCAGGCTTTATATCACAGTGAAGTTGATGTTCTTTTAGGTGCTGCAAAAGCGTCCCCCCCGCCCCATGAACAATGCACTTAGGACGACCTGTGGTTCCTGAGGAATACATAATAAAGAGGGGATGATGAAAAGGGATCTGAACAAATTCAATTTCTTCAACGTCCTTAAAGGCCTTAGATGCTTCGTCCCATCGGCTCAAAAGGGGGTGAGAAGGAAGGGATAAGGGTCGACCCCCATAAGGAAATATGATGATCTTTTGAAGACTCGGAAGGCCTTTGCAGATCTCATCAACTTTGCCAAGGCAGTCAAAATGTTTCCCATTGTAATAATAGCCATCCGCAATGAACATTACTTTAGGGGTAATTTGGCCAAACCGATCTATAATACCAGACACCCCAAAATCAGGTGAACACGATGACCATATGGCTCCCAAAGAGGTTGTCGCCAACATTGCTATTACGGCTTCAGGGGTATTGGGAACGTATCCCACAACACGATCTCCTTTTTCCACTCCAAGGGATTTTAAATAGGCCGCCATTTGGGCTACGGTTTTATAAAGTTCTTTATAAGTGAAGGTGCGCTTAACTTTGTCTTCCCCCCAAAAAATGAGGCATAGTGCTTCAGGGGAACGGGAACGCAATAGATTTTCCGCATAGTTAAGCTGTGCATCCTTAAAAAACTGAGCCTTGAAAAGACCTTGAGGCGAATGAATGTCTAGAGATCCTTTGACCGATGTTATAAGCCCACAAAAATCTCCCACCGCCTTCCAGAAATCTTGAATATGGGTAATAGACCAATGATGCAACGCATCAAATGTCGTGAGATTGAGTCCATGCCGATCATTAACCTTACCCATAAATAAAGTAAGGTTAGCTCTTTGAACTTGAGTGGGCGTTGGTTGCCACAAGGGGTTGTTTTTGTGTTTCATTTGTCAATCATTGCTTATTTTTTATGCGAGATCAAGCAGAGCCATTTAATTTTTACCCAAAATTTTTTGAACAAAAGAAAAAAATAAGAGCCCTATAAAATTGACTGTCGTCCTTAATCAATCTATCATAACAGTATAAACAACACATAAATGAGAGGGTGGTTTCATGAAAATTCAAATTACGGGAAAAAAGCTTGACGTCAGTGAATCGCTTCGTCACCGATCTGAAGAAAAAATTCAGGATGTCTCTCAAAAGTATAACTTAAATCCATTAGAATCTTCAGTCACGTTTTCAAAAAATGGTCCTTTGGTCAGATGTGATATTGAAGTGCATTTAGGGCGTGGTGTTTATGTTCGAGCCTATCAAGACACAAACGATGCTTATCTAAGCCTTGATCAAGCGATTGACACTTTTGAAAAAAGGGTACTGCGCCACAAGAAAAAACTAATCGATCATAATAAAAAGCGGGATGTGGCTTATGAAAAAACCCCTGCCTTTCAATATGTCATCAATGCTGAAACAGACAAAGAAATTGAGGAAGACCACCCCCTTATTATTGCTGAAATTAAAACAGAAATTCCCACTTTAACGGTGAGTGAGGCTGTCATGCACCTCGATCTTTCCGATACGCAAGCGATGCTCTTTACAAATGTGGCTCATAACCAGCTCAACGTCGTCTATCGTCGACCTGACGGAAATATTGGGTGGATTTCTCCATCAAAGGATTCAGTATCATGAGAAAGCCCGCAAGTTTTTTTCTAGGGGTTTTGCTTCTTCTCGATACGATGGCAGCACAAGCTGCTGCTGAGTCACAAAAAACGAAAGCAGAACCTCCGAAAACAGTGATTATTGACATTCCCTCTGATTTACCCCCCTCTCTTTCAGATGAAGCGATTGTGCCTCTCCACCCCTTCTTCGATGAAACAACGGGAAATGAGGTATTCGAAGAAGTAGAAGAACTGAAAGCAAGAGTAGATAAGTTACAAGCAAGAGTAGAAAAGCTAGAGAATAAAACCCCAGCTTTAGAAAAGAAGGCCCCATAACCACGCCTTCTTTTCTCTGTGCACGCACCCTTATCAAGGCATGACAATGGGGTGTAGTAATACTACTGAAGGACGAACCGCTACAAAAAATCCTTGCAAACATATTATTAAATTTTTTTAAAAAAGATTAAAAAAAAGATGGATTTACAAAAAAATTATTTAAATATACTTTCTTTGAATATTGAAAAAAGCAATCATTTTTCTCGAATAATTTCCTTTTTTCAACAAAAAAAACCCAATGTTCTTTTGCTCCAAGAAGTTTTTTTAGAAGATATCCCTATCCTTGAAAAGGAACTGGGAATGAAAAGTACCTTTGCAGCGATGAAGACTCTCATATACAAGGAAGGCCAGAAAACTTTAGGTTTAGCTACGTTTTCAACCTTACCTTTAGCAAAGACTTATCGTACTTATTTTTTTGGAACTGATGAAAATCTACCTATTGGTCCTGAAGGAAACCCTTCAAATATTGCACGCGCCATCTTATTAACAGAAATTGTTAAGGATAATAAAACTTATTGCCTTATAAATACGCATTTTACATGGACTCCAGACGGCCAAGACAACCCTCAACAGCATCAAGATTTACAGAATTTATTCCACCTTCTGTCCGAAATTCCGGAATTTATACTTTGTGGAGATTTTAATGCGCCCCGTGGCAAGGTGATTTTTAATAAGATTGCTTCAAAGTATAAAGATAACATTCCTTCCCACATCACAACAACTCTTGATAAAAATCTTCATAGGGCAGGAAATTTACAGCTTGTTGTCGATGGATTATTTTCAACTCCAAAATATTCTGTCGAGTCTGTAGAAATATTTGATGGCCTAAGTGACCATTGCGCCATTTCAGCAAAAATTTTCTTAGAAGCAGACAAAGAATAGTCCACATATAAAAGATAGGCAATCTATGGTTTTAAAATAAAACTCTCTATTAATTTTCTCGAAATACTTGAAACTGGTGGAAGATCTGGTAAATTATTTAAGTTAAACCATTGTGCATCTTCTATTTCGTTGCCATCGATATTAATCTCACCTCGTAGATACTTAGCTTTAAAAGCAATCATGAAACTATCGGGAAAAGGCCAACTTTGACTTCCAAAATACTCTAATTCTGAAACTTCTAAACCTACTTCTTCTTTGACTTCTCTATGAACCGCAAGTTCAGCAGTTTCACCAATATCAATAAAACCTGCAATGGCACTATAAACTCCTGGCTTAAAATGCGCCGATCTCGCTAATAAAATTTCATTGTCTTTTTGAATCAATACCATAATCGCTGGTGAAAGTTTTGGGTAAAATGAAAGGTTACATAAACTACATTTCTTTTCGGTAGCATCAAATACACTTTGAAGTTCAGTTCCGCATTTAGTACAATATTGAAGTCTTGTATCCCAAGTAAGCCAATGAGTAGCACGCAAGATTAGTCGCTGTGTTTCTTCTTCTTTAATTGAATTAAAAAAAGATTTTTCATTGTATATATGGAATCCATTATTTTTAATTTGTTTAAATGTCAAAATTCTATGACATTTAACAAATATTATTGATTTATCTAAATAAGCAGAACTTATGATGAGTTCTAATTTTTTTACAGTTTTCGCAAAATGTAAGAGGGGAGAAGATGTTTGACAATCTACGATAACACCATCGTCTGTAAAAAATATCGCAAAATATTCCGCATAAACTGTGCTTAAAATATTTTTTTCGATCACATCCATATAACGCCATTCCTCACAAAAATGGATTCCTTATATCTCAACACCTCCTTAGACTTCTCCAAGCAGCAGCCACTTAATCATTAGAAATCACTTCGCAACCATCAGCGATGGTGGTACTTGAAATTATTTTTGGCAATAGATTTTTACCATCAGGGCCTGGCCAAGACATTGTCTGTTTTGTGAATTCAACAATGTTGAGTACGCATTAAAGAGGAAGTTTAGTCGTTATTTTAAGAAGAACACGGAAGGAATGTAAGTTCATTCAATTTTTTCCCCCCACACTTCCTGCAGCCGTTTGTCCCGACCGCAGGTATAGCGGTAAAATTTGTAACGAAGGGGATTTTTTTCAGCATAGTTTTGATGATCGTCCTCAGCGGGGTAAAAAAGGGAGGCAGGCTGTATTTCCGTCACAACGAGCTTTTGAAATTGACTCTCTAATTTCTTTTTAGAGGCTTCCGCCTTTTGTTTTTGACTATCATTTGTATAAAAAATAACGGCCTTATAAGAATCACCCTGATCACAAAACTGCCCCATAGCATTAAAGGGATCAATATTGTGCCAGTAAGCTTC
>JAIEOZ010000219.1 GCA_019750035.1 Alphaproteobacteria bacterium
ATTGCGTTGTCGGGACTTGGTCCCTCCGCGCAATGACAAATTAACTGTTTTTCAACATAAAAAAACCGTCATTGCGAGCGGAGCGAAGCAATCTAGAATGATATTTGCTCATAATTATTTTTTGTAAATGGTCTTAGATCCTCGGGCTTAGAAAAGCCATTATTTTTCTTATGAAAAACAAGCCTTTTCTAGTCCATACATGACAAAGGCGTGTTTAAGGAAGTGCTTCTTACCAAAGCTGGATAGAACCTAGCTTTTGTCGCGAATTTTTTTCAGGGTTTCTCGTGTGACAAGTTCTTCTTCAGGAATAAGGTCAATAAAAAGAATACCATCCAAGTGATCAATTTCATGTTGAATGAGGCGTGCTAAAAATCCTGTGGCTTTGCCTTCAACCTTTACACCTTCAGGTGTCCAAGCTTCATAAGAAATGTGTGTAAACCGGGGAACCTGCCCTGCCCATCCCTCAACAGAAAAGCAAGCCTCCCAATCGATTGTTTTATGCGAAGATAAAGGCGTAAATGTAGGGTTGATCCAAATTGATTTAGGGAGCATATCCGAGAAATCAGGCCGAAATTTTTTTATTTCCTCATCTTCTTCAGCAGACAAAATGATGACACGCTTACTGTATCCAATTTGCGGTGCCGCAAGCCCACCACAGTTTTCTTCTTGATCAAATTTAGCTTCAAGATGTTGAATCACAAGACGTGTTTCTTCATCCAAAGGAAAGGCCACATTTTCTGTAATCTTTCTTAAAATATCTCTCTTTTCCGACATCGGGTTATTAATAACAGCATAAGGAGGAGAAAACGTATTTAAACGCTGCGTCATCAGAAAAATCCTAAGTTATTCTTATATGAAACCTTATTTTTTTTAACTTTTCAAGGATTATCTCCTCATTTTCGTGTAAGCTTGTCTCAATGAAAAGGGAGGCAAAAAGGTGGCGCCATTTTTCTCGTGGGTGGGAATAATCGTTCTCATCCTTCTGCTTTTGGCTTTAGATTTAGGTGTTTTTAATCGAATTCCGCATAAAATTTCTCCCCGAGAAGCGCTGAGAGTGAGTCTGACGTGGGTGGGGTGCGCTCTTCTTTTTAATATTTTTATTTTTTATCGCCAAGGAAGTGAAGCAGCATTAGCTTTTTTCACAGGGTATCTCTTGGAAAAGCTTCTCAGCCTTGATAACATGTTCGTATTTATCATAATTTTTAAATTCTTTCCGATTCTTCCCCGTCACCAACATCGCATTTTGTTCTGGGGTGTTCTGGCCGCTATTGTCTTTCGCCTTCTTCTAATCCTTATTGGGTTGAAGCTGATCGAGACCTTTGATTGGGTTTTATATGCCTTTGGCGTTCTTCTCCTTTATTCAAGCTACAAGATTTATCGAGAAAAAGATCAGCCCACCACATTGGAAACAAACCCTCTTTTGCTTTGGGCAAAAAAGCGGCTTCCTTTAAAGGAAAATTATAAAGGTCGTCGATTTTTTCTCCAGATCAATGGCAAATGGTTTATCACCCCTGCTTTCCTCGTGCTATTCATCATTGAGGTGAGCGATATCGTTTTTGCCATCGATTCAATTCCTGCTATTTTTGCGATTACCCTTGATCCTTTTATTGTGTTTACCTCTAATATTTTTGCCATTCTTGGGCTGCGTTCACTTTATTTTTTGCTCGCCCATTTGATTCCTCGTTTTTACTATCTTCAACAGGCTCTCTCTGCCATTTTAGGATTTATCGGTTTTAAACTGATTTTACATCCTTTTCTTGACGTTCCTACAGAGTTTTCCCTTGGTTTCATCATCTGTGTATTAATCATCGCGATATTGGCCTCTTTATGGAAGAATAAAAATGTGAAATACTAAACTTAATTTAATCTTGTTTTTTTTATGATTATATTTTTTAAAGTCCGACAAGATATGATAGGTAGTGAGAAGTGTTAGGTGACTTTTTACTGTCTATTTTTTGACAAAAAAAATTTTTTATTATATTATAAACTTATAGTAAATATTTTATTTATTATGAAAGTGAAAATTATGAGCATTTACACATCTAATCTTTCGAGAATTTTAAGAAATTCAGCAGTCATAACGCTTTTTTTCTTGTCTTCTGTTGCAACTTTTGCAGGAGGGGGGCCAGTAGACGAAGAACCATCTAAAACTCCTTCTATTCAAGCGAAACAAGCACCTATTAGCTCTCCTGAAAAAGAAGGAGCTCCATCAAGCCGAAGCACACCCTCGCCTGAGCTTGAAACCCCAGAAATAGAAAGTTTAGGCATGCCTTCTCCAAGTACAGTGCCTTCAGTTCAAGCTGTAGACCCCTTTCTTGAGATCCAGAGAAGAGCAGAAATTGCGCGACTCGAGCGGCAGATAGCAGAAGACGAAGCAGCAGCTGCAGCAGCAAAATTAACCGCTCAGCAATATACAGCACCTCCTCCTGTGGATTTAGGAACAGCACTATT
Organism: Alphaproteobacteria bacterium; assembly: GCA_019750035.1. Classification (GTDB taxonomy): domain Bacteria; phylum Pseudomonadota; class Alphaproteobacteria; order UBA9655; family UBA9655; genus UBA9655. Next base: position 2,452 of record JAIEOZ010000219.1, read on the forward strand.
TGGATTCCTTGCAGGCGGACGTTCTGAAGCACGCATTGGACATAATGTTTCCACAGAAATGATAAGAGGGAAAGAAAGCTTCAATAACTTATTAAATGGTAAAGGTTGGAAGTCTGAGAGACGGTTAGCAAAAGATGAAAAGAAGCGGCTAAAGAGGCAAGAAAAAAGGTCATAAAAATATTATAGTGACTAACCAACAACTGGCTGACCGTTTAGAACATAATCGGAAAGCCAGCTTTCTATAATTTAGAAGGAGGAGTTATAGTGAAAGTTGTTTTGTGAAGTCAGGGGTAAGATCAGCGACTATACTCATCGGAGGTGAAGATACCTTATTTCGTTTCCCTCTGGTGTTATCCCCGCGTAGGCGGGGATCCAATGAAACTATCTGTAACAAAATAACTATTTTGTGGATTCCCGCCTGCGCGAGAATGACACACGTCGGTATGAAACATGGTATCTTCAAATTCAATGGGTATATAATGCTTTTCTTCTTGAATTCTTTCTCATAGGAAAGAGTGGAGTATGACTCATCAACGTTCATGATTTTTGCTCTTGCGCGCTCGGGAAAATCAATCTTTACTACAAAATCAAAGTTATTGCTGAGTGTCCGGTAAAATTCCAATCAGTCTGACTGGCGCTTCCGTAGCGCCCGCAACTTTAAGGGGAAGGGCCATCATTTGACTTCCTTTTGCTGGAAGAAGATGAGCATTGGCTATATTTTCAATAATATATTTTCCCGCATTTAAGAAAAGGTCATGGACAGGGTATCCACTTTCAGGTCGATCAGGCGACAGCGTATCAATGCCAATTCCTTTAATATCCCGTTCTAAAAGCTGCAAGGCCGCCTCTTTTGTAACACACGGAAAACGGTGATTATTGTGATAGGCCTCAGGCGACTTCCAAAAACGAGACCATCCCGTATACAGAATAACAAAAACTCCTGCTTCTATTGTTCCGTACTGTTTTTCAAAGTCATGAATGTCTTGAGGTGTGAGCTTATACGTTTCATCCGCTATTGCTGATACATCAAGCATAACACAAGGTACCACGAGATCTTCTAAGGGAAGATCTGCAATGGTTAAGCCACCAGGAACACAATGAGCAGGGGCGTCCATATGGGTTCCCACCCCTGCTTCAAAGGCTAGTCTTTGAGTACGGAATTTAACTCCCTTTTCATTCCCATAATCCTGAGTTACTTCACTCTGAAAACCACAGTTGCCATGCCATGTCGGAACATCAGACGTTAGGGAATGCGTCAGGTCAACAAGGTTCATGGCAGCAAGTTTCATGGACCTTATGGAAGAAACAGATCTCAGGATCACCCATAACAGTCGCTCTCTCCATATGTTCGCGGATCTCTGGACTCTCTAAAAATGCTTTTGCTTTTTCGACGGAGTCAATGGCAAAAAGAAGCGTAATATTTTTTGGATCTTTCATACATGTGAAAATGTATCGCTCTTTCAAACCAGCATCATCCCGCAGTTTAACATCCTCATCATAAACGGATTTCCATTTTGCAAAATCCCCAACCTTAATACTTGCAAGCATATATGTTTTAGTCATTTTATCCTCCCTTTGTTTCTATTGAGCTTTAGACTATCACAAAAGAGGATATCTACCAAAAATTACCGGCTCTTTTTTAAGTAAGTGAACTGAACTTCTCCCAGCACTTTTCCTAACTTCATTTTTTCACGTATGAACGGTGAATCAAAATATTCTTTCGTCTTATCAATATCATCGATCTCAAAGAGCACCGTTACGCTATTTTTGTTGTTAATATCTTGAAAAAGGAAAATTTCTTTTAACCCAGCTTGCGTTCGATAGTCTGCATTTCCATCATAAATCTCTTTCCATGTTGCAAAATTTTCCGTAACAAAACCTAAAAGTACGTATAATTCAGTCATTTTATTCTCCTATTTTAGATGTTTTTAAAAACAGCAATCATCAACAATATTGACTTATCTATTTTAAAAATTCGAATGTAGACTTGCCCATAACACCCGATTCTTTCTCCTTGTTACGAAGTTCATCGGAAGCTAAAAATAATTTCACCTTTTCTAAATCCTCAACTTCAAAAAATAGAGTCACGCTATTCTGGTTTTCAATATTTCGAAGAACATAAAGATCTTTTAATCCAAACTGTTGACGGATTGGAATATGATCATCATAAACCGCTTTCCATTTTGCAAAATCCGCAACGTCAAATTTCATGAACAAATAAACCTTAGACATAGAATCCTCCTTTTTTCGTCATTATTAAGAATAGCAGAATGCGAGATAAAAAGCAAAAAAGACCAAATTTCTTCATGGATTCTCAAGCCTAAACGTGGTTTAATCAATAAAAGGGAAGTGCTGGGAGGAACCTTTGGAAACATTACCTTTAAAACTATCAAATGCTATCGATCGAGAGCTCGCCCCCTTAAATTCGGATACGTTAAGGAATGCTTGTTTTGAACTGACACAACGGTATGGCAACAAACAATTTATCGAGACACAACTTCATCGCCAAGCTTATATTGCTGCTCGACTTCCCGCTACTTATGGAGCTGCACGTCAAGTTCTTCATCGGATCGAACCTTTGCTTCAACCCATTAAAAGCCTCCTCGATTTAGGCGCTGGCGTGGGAAGCCTGGCCTGGGCAGTCCATGAAGCTAACCCTAAACTTCAACGCGCAACACTTTTTGAAAAAGACATTGAACTTTTACGTTTAGGACAACACCTGACGCAGGATAGCCTTTCTCCCCTCCAACTCGCTTGGTGCCGAGATGACATTACGAAAGAAGAGGTTTTACCTTCCCATGACATGATTACTCTCTCCTATGTTTTAAATGAATTATCCCTTAAAGAACAAGTTCACGTCCTTGAACGAGCCTATGGAGCAGCAGATAAGCTCTTAGTTCTTATAGAGCCAGGAACTCCTGAAGGGTTTGGTCGTATTCTAACGGCTCGCCACCTTTTAATTGAATTAGGTGCTCATATTGTTGCACCTTGTCCGCATAATAGGCCCTGTCCCCTTGCTCCTGCCTTTAAAGAAGGAAAAGATTGGTGCCACTTTAGTGTCCGCATTCCACGGGGAAAATATCATCGACGCGCCAAGGAAGCGACTTTATCTTACGAAGACGAAAAATATTCCTATCTTGTTGTCTCTCCTCAGCCCCACCCTACCCCCACAGCACGGGTGATTAAGGCGCCCATCCGGAAAACGGGTCATGTCATTTTAGATTTATGCCCACAAAGCGGGGATCTTGAACGTCTTATCGTTTCGAAAAAGAATGGCATTGCCTATACGGAAGCCCGAGATATTATGTGGGGTGATGAATGGGATCGAACCTCCTACATTGACTAATCCAGAGGAAAAGCGGTAAGAGTTGAATGATATCAGTCAGTCATAAGAAATAATAAGGATCCTAAATGCGTTCCCTCCTTAAAAAAAAGCGGCCTCTTTCTCCTCATCTTCAGGTCTATAAGATTCAAATCACATCCCTTCTGTCCATTATGCATCGCGGCACAGGCATTGTGCTCTATGGGGGAGCTATTTTGTGGACATTATGGTTTGTCGCCCTTGCTGAAGGCCCGCATGCCTATGTTGAGATGCAAAATTTTTTACTGAGTCCCTTTGGTCTTATGATGCTCGTGGGATGGTCTTTTTCCTTTTTTTATCATCTGTGTAACGGCATCCGTCATCTGATGTGGGACCTAGGACTGGGGTATGACATGTCTACCGTTCGTCTTTCCGGAGGACTTGTGGTTGTGACCTCTCTTCTTTTATCCTGTATAGCTTGGATGATAGGAATTTGGGCAGGAGGAAATTATACATGAGGTTTGAAACAAATCTACGCCGCGCCTTAGGCCTAGGGTCTGCGAAAAGCGGCGTTCATTCGTGGATCATGCAAAGGTTTACGGCCATTGCCTTAATACCTCTAAGTCTATGGTTTGTAGGAATATTTATTTTGCATCTTAAGGCCCCCTTTGACATCAGTTATCGTCAGTTTTCATCTCCCTGGACAATGACCCTTTCTGTTTTTTTCATACTCGTTATGTTTTACCATGGCTATTTAGGACTCAAAGTGATTTTGGAAGACTATATACCCCATGAACTTACGAAATGGCTGTTGATTATGTTAACAAAATTTTTCAGTCTATTTATGGCTCTATTAGCCATTGTTTCTCTTTTTCGAATTTTTCTAAAGTGAAAGTCCTGTCATGACGAAAGACTATCAATTCATCGATCACACTTACGATGTCGTTGTCATTGGAGCGGGTGGTGCCGGTCTTAGAGCCACACTCGGAATGGCCGCTCAAGGCCTTAAGACCGCTTCAATTACAAAAGTTTTTCCAACACGAAGCCACACCGTTGCCGCCCAGGGAGGAGTGAGTGCTGCTTTGAATAATATGGGGGATGGGGACAACTGGCGATTTCACATGTATGACACCGTCAAGGGATCAGATTGGCTAGGCGATCAAGATGCAATTGAATACATGTGCCGGAATGCCATTCCTGCCATCATTGAGCTTGAACATATGGGTGTGCCTTTTTCACGAACAGAAGCCGGAAAAATCTATCAACGAAAGTTTGGGGGTCATACCATCAATTATGGAGAATCCATGGCTCAACGGTCTTGTGCCGCTGCGGACAAAACAGGGCATGCGATCTTACATACCCTTTACCAACAATCTCTTAAACATAAGGCTCAGTTTTTCATTGAGTTTTTTGTTCTTGATCTCATCATGGATGAAGAGGGCATTTGCCGAGGCGTTATCGCTTGGAACTTAGAAGACGGAACACTTCATCGCTTTTCAGCACATCTCGTAGTGATAGCCACAGGAGGGTATGGTCGCGCCTATCTTTCCTGTACATCAGCTCACACGTGTACAGGAGATGGCAATGCTATGATTTTACGCGCGGGACTTCCTTTGCAAGACATGGAATTCATCCAATTTCATCCAACAGGAATTTATGGAGCGGGCTGCCTTATGTCTGAAGGAGCCCGAGGCGAAGGGGGATACTTAACCAATAGTACGGGTGAACGTTTTATGGAACGCTATGCCCCTCATGCCAAAGATTTAGCCTCTCGAGATGTTGTCAGTCGTGCAATTACCATTGAGCTAAATGAAGGACGGGGCGTGGGGCCTCTCAAAGACCATGTTTATCTGCATATGGAACATCTTGATCCCACTGTCATTCATGAACGTCTTCCCGGAATTACTGAAACAGCGCGTATCTTTGCCGGCGTTGATGCCACCAAAGAGCCCATCCCTGTTTTACCAACCGTTCATTATAATATGGGAGGAATCCCCACCAATCACTTTGCTGAAGTGCTGAATCCAACTGACAAAAATCCTGAACAAATAACCCCCGGCCTTATGGCAATCGGTGAAGCGGCTTGTGTATCCGTTCATGGAGCCAATCGGCTGGGAACCAATTCTCTTCTTGATCTCATTGTCTTTGGACGCGCGGCAGCCATAAGAGCACAAGAAATCATTTCTAAAGAAAAAACAGTAAGACCCTTAAAACCGAATGACGGTGAAGAAACGATTGCCAAGCTTGATCGCCTTAGAAATGCGAAAGGATCTTTAAAGACAGCTAAGATTCGATGGGATATGCAACGTACGATGCAAACCCACTGCTCTGTTTTTCGAACGAAAGATCATTTGGAAGCGGGTCTTGAAAAAATTAAGGATATTGCAGTTTCATTTCAGGACATTCAATTAAACGATCGATCCTTGATTTGGAATAGCGATCTTGTGGAAGCACTTGAGCTTGACAATCTTCTTCAACAGTCCCTTGTCACCATTCACTCCGCTTTGCATCGCACAGAAAGTCGGGGAGCTCATGCGCGTGAAGATTACCCGGAACGTGATGATGCGCAGTGGATGAAGCATACGGTTGTCCGTCTCCAAGAAGATAAGGTTTCACTTAGTTATCGTCCCGTTCATCTGTACACGCTGACGCCTGAGGTGGACGTTATTCCTCCTCAAAAACGTACCTATTAACAAGAGAGCTTTGCCATGGTCCATCTTCGTCTTCCACCCAATTCCCGGATTCAGAAAGGGAAAACCTATCTCTCCCCTTCCCAAGGCTCAAGAATGAAGCTTTTTCATATTTACCGTTATAATCCTGATTCAGAAGAAAACCCACATTTGGATACCTATGAAATTAATTTAGATGAATGCGGCCCTATGGTTCTTGATGCGTTGATCAAAATTAAAAATGAGGTCGACACCACTCTCACCTTCCGTAGATCATGCCGAGAAGGCATCTGTGGGTCTTGTGCGATGAATATTGATGGGACCAATACACTTGCTTGCATTAAACACATTGATGAATGTAAAGGCGACATTAAGGTGACCCCTCTCCCCCACCTCTACGTGGTGAAAGACCTTATCCCAGATTTAAGTTTTGCCTATGCCCAATATAGCTCTATTAAACCATGGATTCAGACCGTAGACGCTCCTCCCCCCGATCAAGAACGACTTCAAAGCACGGAAGAACGCGCTCAGCTAGATGGATTATGGGAGTGTATTCTTTGTTTCTGTTGTACAACCAGTTGTCCGAGTTATTGGTGGAATGGTGACCGCTACCTTGGTCCTGCCACGCTATTGCAATCTTATCGGTGGATTGCTGATAGCCGTGATGAAGCCACAGGTGAACGTTTAGATGAACTTGAAGATCCCTTTAAACTTTACCGTTGTCATACGATCATGAATTGCACAAGTACATGTCCAAAATCGTTGAATCCTGCCAAAGCGATTGGGGAAATTAAGAAGAAAATGGTTGAGCGAATCGGGTAAAACAAGAATAAAAATGCAGGCACCTCACCATCTATCAGTTTCCTCTGCGTATCATCCTTGTGCAATGAATGCTTTGTTTTTTATAAGAAAACATTAGCATTTATTGACTTTGGACTTTAGATCCTCGGGCTAAGAAAAGTCATTGTTTTTCCTTGAAATACAATGACTTTTCTAACCCAAAGATCACACAGGGACAAGTGGATATTTGAAAACTGATGGATGGTCAGTAACAAGCACAAAAGAAAAGCGGTGCTTTTCAGCACCGCCTTGCCTCCCAGATCAAACCCATTTATAAGCTTATCTTATCCTT
>JAIEOZ010000099.1 GCA_019750035.1 Alphaproteobacteria bacterium
CAGGAAAAAGATAAGGACAACAAATGGCTTAGAAAGGGTGAACAGAGAAATTTATAGGAGGACAAGAGTAGTCTCCAACTTCCCCAATGAGGACGCTTGTTTAAGACTCGTGTCTGCTATCTTGATGGAGATGCATCAAGACTGGGCTACGGAAAGAAAATATTTGAACTTGGAGGACTAAAACCCCAGAAATAGAGGGTCAGATAAATTTACAGAAAAATTGTTGCACTATCCAACAATCACTTGGCTGTTGGGAAGACTGCCATTGACGATCAATATCCCTTGGTTAATATGTGTAGGGTTTGTATAAACATCATTCCCTCCCAGGATTAACGTTCCAGGACCATCTACCGAAAGCCCCCAGTTTCCTGCACCTTCCGCACTTGTTTCATCAGCAATATCATCTGAATAGGTTTGGGTCTGGTTAACCCCCGGAGAAAAGGTAAGCATTCCATTACCATGCAAAAACATACCATTCCCAAAAGCTTGACCATTTCCTCCCGTTCCCGCCCCACTTCCACCGCTAACTCCACCTCCTGTCATAGAACCATTTCCTTGAATTGTTAAAACTCCCCCATCCATCACAAAGACAGATCCTCCCATACCAGCGCCCCCACCAACACCTGAGGTATCCCCATCGCCTCCTCCAAGACCACCTTTTCCAACATTTTTCTTTAATCCGATAATTTTGGATCCAGATCCAACCCCCCCTCCAAAGCCACCATCTCCTCCGATTCCTCCCAAAAATTCCGGTAAAAGTGGTTCTGCATTTCCCCCACCTCCTCCAAAACCACCCGCTCCTCCAGCGCCTCCACTGGTGCTGGAAGAGGCAGCCGTTCCCCCACCCCCTCCTCCTCCGCCAAAACCACCCTTTCCACCGCTTCCCCCATTACCCAATCCTGTGGGGCTTCCTCCCCCTCCTCCACCACTTCCAAAACCACCAGTCCCTCCAGCGCCCGCATCAGAAAAACCACCAGCCGAAGCCCCACCAGTTCCTCCCAACCCCGCGAAATTACCATTTTGACCGTTCGCTCCTGCACTCCCATCAAATCCACCACTGCCACCAGCTCCTCCTCCCCCCGAAATTCCACCCCCGCCTAAAGTTCTATTCCCCTCCTCATCCGAGCTCAGCTTTCCATCTCCTCCTCTAGCCTGGTTCTGAGAAAAAGAAACGGTATCCAGCGTGACCGTCGCGCCTTGACCAACAAAAAGAGCTCCTCCCGCTCCCATTCCTCCTCCTCCCGAAGAGCCTCCCACAGCTTTTGTCTCGCTAAAGTTAACGTTTTGTATAGCCACGGAGATGGCTTGAGGACTTCCATTCGGCGTTGTTGGGAGAGGAAGTCCTGTCACAACAAAACCCTTCCCCCTGATTTCACTGGTTGACGTCGTCGTCCCGTCACCCACTCGAATAAGTATATTGGAAGAAAGAGGAGGGAGTTCATTAATAAGCGTAATCGTCGGGATTTCGAGTTCAATGATACTCTGCAGGGTGGGTTGAACAATTCCCAACGGGGCTCCATAGAAGTTAGCGCCTTCTATAGCCTCACGTAAAGAACCGACTCCGCTATCACTTGAACTACCAACTTGAAAAACTTGTTGTGTATAAGCGGCAGAAGAATTTAATAAAATTAATAAGTTTATTAATATAAAGAATTTCTTTATGTTTGCTTCCTTCCCAAGGCAAAACTTATCTCTTTTTATTTCTTTCAAGGAGAGGAGAGAGAGCGCTTCCAATATCCTATTTGTCAAAGACCAAGTTGCAATAGGTTTATGCATTGTCATGCTCTCCTCAGTACGCTTTATTTGCCTACAATGTTCTATATAAATACATATAAAATTTTAATTAAAATTTAGTAAAGAAGCAGCTTCTTCAAAAACGATTTCTTTACCGTGCTATGAAGGAAGAGAAAGGTTTCGCACAGACCTTCTTATTGAAAAATGCTGTTCAATTTGCTAACGACAGAGAAGCTTACAATTTACAACTAAAGGGTCCCATGACATTAAACGCTTCTCTTCGCCTTATGCGTCTTCATCGTCCGATTGGGATTTGGCTTTTAATGTTTCCTGCCTGGTGGGGAATTGCCTTGGCAAGCCCTTCATGGCCGCCTCTTTTCCTGCTGCTTCTTTTCGCCAGTGGAGCCGTGCTCATGCGCAGTGCAGGATGTGTGTATAATGATATGATTGATAAGGACTTTGATGCCAAAGTTGCGCGTACGGCCATGCGTCCACTGGCTGTGGGAGAACTCTCTTCAAAGAAGGCTCTTTTTATTCTTTTATGTCTTTTGGGTTGTAGTGCTTTTATCCTGTTTTCCCTTCCCTGGCCCGTTATTTTGACAGGCTTTATTGCCCTTGGCCTTGTGTTTCTCTATCCTTGGATGAAACGAATCACCTATTGGCCCCAGCTTTTTTTTGGGCTAACCTTTAACATTGGAATTTTGATGGGTTGGTTGAGTCTTCACCCTGCCCTTTCCTTAACACCTCTTTTTTTCTATGGAGGAGCAATTTTATGGTCGATTGGATATGATACGATTTACGCCTTTCAAGATCGGGAAGATGACCTCCTCATTGGCGTAAAATCTTCGGCCATTGCTATTTCCTCAGCTCCTAAGCTTTTTCTATGCTTATTTTACGGAGGGACCCTGATTTTATGGGGAATGGGGGGGAAAGAAGCTCAGCTAGGATGGATTTACTGGTTTTTTTTAAGTCTTATAGCCCTTCAACTGGCTTGGCAAATTTTTTCATTGAAAGAAGGTAACGCGATGAATTGCCAGAGAAAATTTGAATCAAATACAAGTATTGGATTCCTTTTGTTCCTAGGTATTGTATTTTCCCATTTAATCGACTAAAAAAATGGAAATGAATTGAGTTATTCCATGAAATTTTTAAATCTTTTTTCTGACAAGACAAGCGTTTCCCTTGTCCGTCGCTTATGGTGCGAGCATATCAAGCCCTATCGATGGTACATCTGTGGTGGACTTTTATGTATGGCCATTGCGGCCATGACAACGGCTATGCTCGCAAAAATGCTTCAACCCCTCTTCGATGACGTGTTTGTGGCCCGAAATGAAGACATGCTTTTTCAAGTCGCCGTGTTGGTTTTAGGCATATTTGTTCTCAAGGGTCTATCAAGTTTCGGCGAAGCAGTAAGCTTGATTTATGTGGGGCAAAAAATTATTGGAGACATTCAAAGACGACTTTTTGATCACTTCATTGGAGCAGATCTCGCGTATTTTCATGCACGGTCAAGCGGCGAACTCGTATCAAGAGTCACCAATGATGTCAATCTTATGCGGAATGCGGTGACCACAGCCTTGACGGGTATGGGGAAAGATTCCCTTTCCCTCCTTTTTTTGATTGGGCTTATGTTTTATCAAGATTGGCTTCTCGCTTCTTTGGCTTTTTTCATCTTTCCCCTAGCGCTTCTTCCCATTGTAAAAATAGGTCAAAAGATGCGAAAGGTTTCCTTTAATACGCAAGAGGAAATGAGCGCCTTTACGATTCTTCTGCACCAGGTTTTTCAAGGTATGCGGATTGTCAAATCCTATGCCATGGAAAACTATGAACAAACACGCGCCCATCGTCTTATTAATAACTTGAGTCGCCTTAACATTAAGGGAGGACGCGTTCGCTCAGCCTCCCATCCTATTATAGAAACGTTAGGCGGCATTGCCATTGTGATCGTTATTCTTTATGGAGGAACGCAAGTCATTGCCGGGAATCGCACTACAGGAACTTTTATTTCATTTATTACAGCTCTTTTGCTCGCTTATGAGCCCTTGAAGCGCTTAGCTAATCTGAATGCAAATTTACAGGAAGGCTTGGCTGCCGCTTGGCGCATTTTTCAGGCCATTGATTTAAAACCCACTGTTGTGAATGCCCCCAAAGCACTGCATCTTAAAGTCACAAAGGGTCAAATTATATTTGATCAAGTTGGATTCTCTTATCCCAATGGAAAAAGAGCTCTTCAGAGCATTTCATTAGACATCTTACCCGCTCAACGCATCGCTCTTGTTGGACCGAGTGGATCTGGAAAATCAACTCTTTTAAACCTGATTCCTCGTTTTTATGATGTTACTGAAGGAGCTATCCTGATTGATGGCGTTGATCTTCGAAAAGTGACTCTCGATTCGCTACGATCTCAAATTGCTCTTGTTAGTCAAGAAGTTATATTATTCGATGATACGGTCAAAGCGAACATTGCCTATGGACGTCTGAGATCTTCGGAAGAAGACATCCTCCATGCAGCTAAGGCTGCGGGAGCCCATGACTTTATTCTGCAGCTTCCAGAAGGGTATGACACCTTAGTAGGGGAACAAGGCATACGCCTTTCGGGGGGTCAACGACAGCGTCTTTCTATTGCACGTGCCATGCTTAAAAACGCACCCATTCTTTTATTGGATGAAGCCACATCTTCCCTTGATACAGAATCTGAGAGACACGTCCAAACGGCCCTCAATCGGCTTATGGACGGACGAACATCCGTGGTTGTTGCTCACAGATTGTCTACGGTCGTCGATGCAGACACAATTTATGTGATCGAAGAGGGAAGCGTCACAGAAAAAGGAACGCATCAACAACTTCTTGAAAATAATAAAACTTATGCACGTCTTGTAGAACTGCAGTTTGCTTCAGACACACTGTCGTTGGCATCTTAAAGGAGAGCTTCATGAGTTTTTTTAAGAAAATTCGACGATCATCCCTGGCAAAACGTCTGGCAGGTTTTTTTATCGCCCAGTACGTAAGACTCGTTTGGCTGACGGGAAAATGGAACCATATTGGAAAAGAGTATCCTGATCCTTACTGGTGTCAAAATAAGCCCGTTATTGCTTGTTTTTGGCATGGTCGCCTTTTAATGATGTTTAAAGCGTGGTTTGGATCCCACAAATTACATATGCTTATTTCAAGCCATCCTGATGGTGAAATTATCGCGCGCACGACACAAAACTTTGGCTTTGGATGGGTTGCAGGCTCTTCGACGCGAGGAGGACGAAAGGCTCTTTTGAATATTGTAAAAACCTTAAAAAGGGGAGAATCGGCGGGGATTACGCCTGATGGACCTCGAGGACCTCGGTATCATGCAAGTCTTGGTGTTATTCAGATGGCACGTTTGGGCGGAGCAGGAATCATGCCCATTTCTTATTCTTCAACCCAAGGCCTCTCTATGAAAAGTTGGGATCGATTTTTTCTCCCTCTCCCCTTTGGGAAAGGTGTCATTATGTATGGCCGAATGATTGAAGTTGCAGGTTCCCCTAAATCAGATGAGCAATTGCGGCAAGAACTCGAGAATTCCTTAAAAGATCTTACACGAAAAGCAGATCTTTACTGTGGCCGTGAAATTGAAAAAGGTCTTTTAACATGAGCCTCTTACGCAGTGGATATTATTGTTGTTCTTGGCTCGGAGCGCCTTTTGTGTCGGGCTATTTAAGATGGCGAGCTCACAAAGGATATGAAGATAAAAGCCGACTTAAGGAACGCATTGGTATAGCAAGTTTGCCTCGTCCTAAAAAATCCCTTCTTTGGGTCAATGCCGTGAGTGTGGGTGAGGCGGTGGCGGCTTTAACCATCATTAAAACAATTTTAAAAAAATATCCTGAAATTCATGTCTTACTAACAACAACGACTGTCTCTTCAGCAAAAGTTATTGAAAAAAGGCTTTCAAAAAATATAATCCATCAGTTTTGTCCTGTAGATACACCTCAAGCTGTACTAAGGTTCTTAGATCACTGGCAACCTGATCTTGCTGTTTGGATTGAATCAGAACTCTGGCCTAACCTTATCTATGAAACACAAGAGAAAGGAATTCCCACTATACTTTTAAACGGTCGAATGTCATTAAAGAGTTTTGCAAATTGGCAAAATCTTAAAAGTGTCATTTCACCTCTTCTCTCACGTTTTGATTTGTGTGCCGTCCAATCAGAAAAACAAGCCTCTTTTTTTCAAGCCTTAGGCGCGACATCAATTTCTGTCATGGGAAATGTCAAATTGATGATGGAACCTTTAGAGATAGATTTAAAAAAATATCATACCTTTCAAAAAGAAGTGGGAAATCGCCCTCTTTGGCTTGCCGCAAGTACTCACCCAGGAGAGGACGAAATTGTCCTTAAAGCACATAAAAAACTTAAAAAAGAATATCCTGATTTATTAACAATTCTCGTCCCGCGTCATATTGAAAGATCTTCTTCTCTTCAACAGCTTATTTTGAAAGAAGGACTCTCTTCAGCTCTTCGAACCGAAGAAAAACCTCTAAAAAATATTGAGATTTATATCGGAAATACATTAGGAGAGATGGGGCTTTTCTACGCTCTATCACCCATTGTCTTAATGGGAGCCACTTTTGTGCCAAAAGGAGGGCACAACCCTATTGAAGCTGCCCAGTTAGGCACGTATGTCCTTCATGGACCGCATACTTTTAAGAACCCACAACTCTACGAATCTCTTTCTGCACTCGGATTGAGCACGTGTATTCAGGAAGAAGATCAGCTTTCTTCTTTAGTCCATCCTTGGTTACAAAAACAAAAAGAAAGTTATGAAGAACCGCTTATTCTCAAGTCCTATAGAGAAGAAGGCTTCCAGCATTTAATTAAGCTTCTGACTCCCTACCTTAAAACCCTAAGGAAAAACGAAGAATGAAGGCTCCCTTTTTTTGGTATCAGCCTCCTGGCCTTTTTTCTAGTCTTCTTCAGCCTTTGGGCTGGATGTATGGGAAAGGAGGAAAAATTTTACGTGCACTACAAAAACCACAGCGTTTCTCAATCCCCATTTTAAGCGTCGGAAATGTTGTCTGTGGAGGAGCAGGAAAAACACCCACAGCGATTGCTCTTGCAACCCTCCTTACCCAAAACGGTATTAAAGTGCATTTTGTCACACGCGGCTATGGGGGACGGCAAGCGGGACCTTTAGAAGTAGACCCTTCCTCTCACACGTCTAGGGATGTAGGGGATGAACCACTGCTTCTTGCGCAGCATAGCCCGACATGGGTTGCAAAAGATCGTCCGCTTGGTGTCCAAAAGGCTATTGAAAAAGGAGCTCAACTTATTATTTTGGATGATGGTCATCAAACAGCTTGCCTTCATAAAGACATTTCCTTTGTTGTCATTGATTTCTTACAATCTTTTGGAAATAACCATGTGATCCCCGCTGGACCTTTGCGGGAAACTCTTAAAGAAGGATTTAAACGTTCAGACGCCTTCATTGGAATTGGAAATGGAGATCTAACAACCTCTCAACCCTTATTTAAAGCACGAAGTATCCCGCGTCATTTTTCTTTTCCTTCCAAAAGAGGTGTTGCTTTTTGTGGCCTTGGGTTTCCTCAGAAATTCTATAAGACTTTAAGCGACTTAGACATCGATCTCATCACAACAGAAAGCTTTCCCGATCATCATCACTATACACAAGATGATCTTGTTCGTCTTGACACGTTAGCCAAAAAATACCAAGCCATTCTCATCACAACCCGCAAAGATGCGGTGAAAATACCAACCTCTTGGCAAGAGCGGCTTCATGTTTTAGATATAAATATTCAATTTGAAGATCCGGAAGGGATATTTCGTTTTATACTTCAAAAAATCCCTTCTTTAAAGGAGAAGATGTGAAAATTAATTTTTTAAAAAAAATACGTTATTTACTTGAGGGTATTTTTGTTGGAATGATGTTTGTTATCTTTCATTACATCTTACCTTTTAAAGTTTGCGTGTCTTTTGGAGGATGGATCGCCAAAACGGTAGGTCCTCGACTTCGTGTAAGCAACAGAGCACAGGCTAACTTAAAAAAATGTTTTCCTGACATCTCACAGACTGAAATTCAAAAAATTATTGTCGAGATGTGGAACAATTATGGTCGTCTTTTGGGTGAATATGTGAAATCGCACGTGTTTTGGGATGGTCAGTCTCTTCACAATATTGAGGTTGTCGGAATTGAAAATTTGAAACATTTTCAAGAGGATGGGAAACCAGGAATTATTTTTACAGCCCACTTAGGAAATTGGCAAATGATTTCTTTAGCCGCTCAATCCATCGGTTTTGATCTGACTCAAATGTATCGACCGCCAAATAATCCATGGGTAGATGCGCTCATGTTAAAATGTCAAAAGTTTACGATTAAAAACGTTATTACAAAGGGGAGTGGCGGACCTAAGAAGTTCCTTTCCCTTATCAAAGGGAAAGAGCACGTTCTTCTGCTCGTCGATCAAAAAATGGGAGAAGGAATCTCTGTTCCCTTTTTAGGGCACGAGGCCATGACCGCTACGGGTATTGCGAAGATGTATCTCAATCAAAACTGCCCTATCATGCCGGCTCGCTCTGAACGTCTTCATGATTCAAAATTTCGTGTAACTTTTTATCCTCCCATTGAATTTACACCAAAGGGGAATCAAAAAGAAGATATGTATAACTTACTTCTTTATATTAACACCATGCTCAGTGAATGGGTAAAGGAAAGACCAGGACAATGGCTTTGGCTTCATCGCCGCTGGAAAGGCGCATGAAAGTTTTAGCGATTGACACAGCAGGATGGAATTCTTCCGTAGCTCTTTGGGAAGATGGACAAGAACTTGCTTTTCAAGAACAAAATGCTGAACTTGATCAAGCCTCACGTTTGCCCCAACTTGTCAAACAGGTTGTTGGTCAACACCCTATTGATCAGCTTATTGTAAATAGTGGTCCTGGCTCATTCACAGGTATACGCATAGGCCTTGCATTTGCTAAAGGACTTGCGATGGGCTTAAGCCTTCCGATAAAAGGAATTGACGGATTTACAGCTTTGTATGTGAGTCTTGAATGTCCACCTAACATCTTGATCTTAATTGAAAGTCGACGTCAGGATATTTTTGGAAAGCGATTTCAAAATGGCACGCCTCACCCTCCCCAAAGTTTCACACGAGAAGAGGTAGAAAAAATTATCCTTTCCCCTACCCCCCCTTTATTGGCGGGAAGAGGCGCTTCCTCTTTTCTTAGCAATCTCTCCTATAAAGAAGTTATTCCTCCTTGGAAAGGGGCTCAAGCCTTAGCTTACACCTTTTTCAAAGATCCAACGATAGCTACAGAAGCCTTACCTTTTTACGCAAGAGAAGCTGATGTTACATATAAACCATGCCTATCGAACCTTTAACCCTTAAAGATTGCAAAAAGGCAGCTCAGCTTCATCAAAGTGCCTTTTTTAAGGGATGGGGAGAAAGCGATTTTCAAGAATTTCTTCAAAATCCACTGATATGTGGATTAAAAATAGAAAAAAATGATGAACTTTCCGGTTACATTCTCTGGCGAGAGATAGGAGAAGAAGCTGAGATTTTAACCCTTGTCGTTGCCTCCTCCTTCCAAAGGCAAGGTGTTGGAACTTATCTTTTAACAACTCTTTGCGAATATCTTGTACAAAAACGTATTACAAAACTATTTCTTGAAGTTGCCGAAGATAACATCCATGGAAAGACTTTTTATATTAAAAATGGTTTTGTTTTTTTAAATATACGACCACAATATTATCCTCGGAAAGAAAACAAATTTATTTCTGCTTACACTTTTTTAAAAGAATTATATAAAAATGAATTTTAAACTGTGCTTGCACTATTTTTTAAAAATACAAAAAAATGTTGATTGTTTTTTTTAAATGTAATATAGAGAAGTAGAGTTTGATTAAAAGGAAAGATAGAAAATGACAGAAAGAAATCAGTCTTTAGACATCATGGCATTGGTAGCC
>JAIEOZ010000036.1 GCA_019750035.1 Alphaproteobacteria bacterium
ATTTTATGATTTCTCACCTCTTATTTCAAGAAATTCAATGCACTATAAATTCCTTATATCGAGCTGAGGTTAATTATTTTTTGTAAATGATGTTACCTAGTCGTCCGTTAAAAACTCTTTTTTCAGAACTGTGTTTAGAATCCGCACTTTTATTTTCCCTGGACACGAGTGCGCCTGCGCGGGAATGACACAAAGATATTATTTTTCAAGATTTTTGAAGAAGAGGGCCCATTTTCTTGCAATATTTTTTGTATGTTTTACTCTTCAATCCCTTGTGTACAAAGGCTTTAAAGCATTTTCAACGGTTGACTACCTATCTTGAGTGCAATTTTTCATGCCTATCCGAAAAGCACCTGTAATTTAGAATTTTCTGTTGGTACTTAACTCAACGTTAATCTCAAATATCTTGATCTCTTATTTATCAAACATACCTTAAGTTTTAACAGTACTTCTATGATTCATTTCATGCAAATTTCATCATCATGAACCCTTTTAGAAAACTCTAAGACAGTCATGGGATAAGCTTGGCTTACCCATATTAACCTTAGTCAAATGGAGAAGCACTTTTTGATGATAAGTTCTTTTAAGAACATGGTGTTTCCCTCTGTTTGATAAGTATTTGACAAATTTATCAAAATAGAATTTTTAATCAGTTAAAAAACTTGCATGCAGCGTCAATCATTGTTTAGCTTCTTTTAGCGCTTTTGCTATAGACTCAGACAATTCTTTTACTTTAGTTTGTTTTTGAATCTGCACGAGGCGCTCTTTTGTTTTTGCAGTAATATTTTGAGGATATTTTTGCAGATAAAGCACAGCAGCTAGTACACGGCCGGGTTGAGCCTCAGAGGAAAGCCATTCTTCAGGAGTGAATAAATCAAAAACACCAAGGACCCTTAAAGAGGGAATAAGGGAGGCAATAGCCTCAGTTACATCCTGTATTTTTTTCTGATTATTAGGCAAAACTTTCTCAGAAAGGAGTATGTTCAAAAGCGCAACATTATTAAGCGTAGCGCTTATGGTTCCTTTGCGTGCATGTCCAGACTCACCAGTATAAGGATTGATAACTATAATACTGTCAACTCCTGCCGGTAAAATACCTTCGGGTGTAAATGCTTCTTTTTGTGAATTTTCCATAGGTTTAGTATACTCATCGGCAAAACATACTTGTGAGGTAGAAGTAAGAGACAAAACTGCTAAAGCACAGAAAATTGATTTCATGGAAATACTCCTTTCATACAGTTATAAGACTATAGCTATGCAATAGCATGCTTAGACAATATATTTTTCCATCTTACTTGCTTATCGAAAAAGTACCTGTGACGCAACAGGTTTTGCATAAACGAAGGCTCCTAAGGCTCTAAAAAACAAAGAATCCGGGTCGTAGCGCCTATTAAACCTGAAGGTATATTCCGCAAGATATTTCAATGCACAGGTATTTTTCGGATAAGCATTCAATTTTTTTGACCACGCTTACCCCTTCTCGGGAGTAACGGAAACCGAGGGAGACACAATTGTGCCCCCCACACTAGCGCATGCTTCCTTCTTCCGCGAAAATTGCAAGGGTATTTTATTTGAGTGGCCCCATAACCATAATCACGCGCTTTCCTTCAAGTTTAGGGTATTGCTCAACTTTTGCAATGTCCTGAAGGAAGTCTTTGACTCGGTTTAAAACATCCATTCCCAATTCTTGGTGAGAAAGCTCACGTCCACGAAAACGTAACGTAACCTTGAGCTTGTCTCCTTCTTCGATAAACTTGCGGGCACTTCGCATTTTGACTTCAAAGTCATGCTTATCAATTCCAGGACGCAATTGTATTTCTTTAATTTCAATGATCTTTTGTTTTTTCCGAATTTCAGCTCGACGCTTTTGCTCCTCAAATTTGTATTTCCCATAATCCAGGATTTTGCATACAGGAGGGTCTGCATTAGGAGAAACCTCAACGAGATCAAGACCCGCTTTATAAGCTTTCTCTAAAGCTTCTTTTTGGAATAAAACACCCACCATTTCCCCGTTTTCATCGACTAAACGGACTTTTGAGGAAGTAATTTTCTCGTTGACGCGAGGGCCATCCTGTGCGGGCCCTTTGTCCTCTCTTATGATCTTAGATATGTAGCATTCTCCTTTGTTATGTTTTTCTGAACGATGACTTGTGAGGAGGTATCGCCTCACACTGTAGTTTATCAATTACGGCGTCAAGGGCAAGAATTTCTTGCGCTTCTCCACCTAATTTTCGCAGGGCAACCGTTCCTTCTTCTGCTTCTCTTTTGCCAACGACTAAAATATAGGGAATTTTTTGCAGACTCAGATCGCGAACCTTAAAATTAATTTTTTCATTCCTGATGTCCAGCTCAGCTCGCAGCCCCGCCGTTTTGAGTTGCTCAAAAACTTTTTGAGCATAGTCATCCCCCTCCTGGGTGATGGTCGCAACGACAGCTTGGATGGGAGCGGCCCATAAGGGAAATTTTCCGGCATAATGTTCGATGAAAATAGCAATAAAACGTTCAAATGATCCTAGTATTGCTCGATGAAGCATGACGGGACGATGCTTTTTGCCATCTTCCCCAATATAGGATGCCTCTAATCTTTCCGGGAGCACAAAGTCCAATTGGAGTGTTCCGCACTGCCATTCTCGACCAATGGCATCCTTTAAAATAAATTCAAGTTTAGGCCCATAAAAGGCGCCCTCTCCTGGATTTAAAGTATAGCTGAGGCCTGACGCGCGGGCGCCAGACTCGAGGCAAGCTTCCGCCCGATCCCAGACGTCATCTTCACCCGCTCTTACAGGCGGACGATCAGCAAATCGTACGGTCACTTCCTCAAAGCCGAGTTCCTGATAGACATTTAAAAGAAGGAGACAAAACTTGCGTGTTTCGTCTTCAATTTGGTCTTCTCGACAAAAAATATGGGCATCGTCCTGCACCATACTGCGAACTCGGGTTAATCCTTGGAGTGCCCCCGAGGGTTCGTTTCTCATACACGATCCAAATTCAGCCATGCGCAAAGGAAGGTCACGATAGCTTTTGATGCCTTGACGAAAAATTTGCACGTGACATGGGCAGTTCATGGGTTTTAAAGCAAGGGTTTTTTCACCATCTTCAACGATGAACATATTTTCCCGAAATTTTCCCCAATGACCTGAGGCTTCCCAAAAAGAGCTATCCAGAAGTTGGGGTGTTTTGACTTCGACGTACCCTTCATTAGCGATTTTATCGCGAATATACCCTTCAAGCAAACGATAGAGTGTCCATCCCTTAGGGTGCCAAAAGACACTCCCCAGAGCTTCTTCTTGCATGTGAAAAAGATTCATCTCTTTGCCCAATTTGCGATGGTCACGCTTTTCCGCTTCTTCAAGGCGTGTGAGATAGATTTGGAGATCTTTTTCTGTAGACCAGGCGGTTCCATAAATGCGTTGGAGCATGGGGTTGCGATGATCTCCCCGCCAATACGCTCCCGCAAGTTTCATCAGCTTGAAGCCATGACCCAATTTTCCCGTAGAGGTGAGGTGAGGGCCCTTGCATAAATCAAGAAAGTTTCCTTGCTTGTAGATCGTAATTGTGTCGCCTTCAGGAAGGTCTTCAATAATTTCCGCTTTAAAAAATTCACCCTGGTTTTTAAAAAAATGAATGGCGTCCTGTCGATTCCAAATCTCACGCGTTATAGATTCATCTCGGTTCACAATTTCATGCATGTGTGCTTCAAGACGTTGCAGATCTTCAGGCGTGAAGGATTCTTCCCGATACACATCATAGTAAAATCCATCTTGGATGGAAGGACCAATCGTAATTTGTGTTTCAGGATATAGTTCTTTGACGGCTTCAGCAAAGACGTGAGCTGTATCATGACGTAAAATATCAAGGCCACTCTCTGACGCTCGCTTAATCACTTCGAAAGCAACATTCCCTTCGATAGGGCGGGTTAAGTCCCATAATTCGTTTTCAATGCGTACGGCAACAGCTTCTTTGGCCAAGCTTGTACTAAGGGTTTTCGCTATTTCCCAACCCGTAATACCTTTTGGAAATTCCCGATGTGACCCATCAGGAAAGCGAATCTTAATCATGAGTTCCTCAGATGCTGCCATTAATAGAATTAATTTACCCTTCATTCATTTTTCTTTTTAAAGCTAAAATGGCTTTAATTCAATACTTAAGTGAGATCCAAAGAAAATTTTAAGAAAATGGCCTTCCGATAGGCTGAAAGAAAAAAGCGTATTTAAACATCAAGGATGCAAAATCCTCCTTGATTTCCCTTCGTAGAGCGATCAAGGAGGTTATAAAAATGAAAGTTTTATTTTTTCTTTTTGGATTTAGCTTTTTTCTTAAATTTCGCTTTATAAGATTTAAAATCCTTTTTTACATCATGTAGCGCAGTTTCCGCTTGAACATTGATTCTGGCGGCTTCTCTTACGACTTTCTCTTGTGCTGGGACCTCTGCTTTTTTTACGGCGGGGGGAGTTTTACGAACGTCCTCATCACCTTCGTTCATCGCAAAAGCTATCCTTGAGCAAGCGAGAGTTATCATCACAGCATAGGTGGCTATTTTATTAAATTTGATCATCAGAGCTCTCCATTTTAAATTTATTTGATATCTAATTAACCTGTTTTGGATAAAGATTTTCTTTATATCTTTAAAAACAAGCAGTTACTTTCATTGCGAGGAGCGTAAGCGACGAAGCAATTGTCCAGAAAATAAGAATGAAAAAGCCAGCTGTTTATTGTGTGGCTTAGATTGCTTCGCTTCGCTCGCAATGACGTTTTAAGGTGTACTCCTTATCCAAACTCAGGTTACTTAAGTGTTTTCGTCGCTTGAGAAAGCACTTAAGCTCTCTATTTTACTAGCAAAGACTATCAATTTTATAAAGTTTATTCTTCTGTGTGTTTTAACAAAAGATAATTATAGAGCCTAAGCTTTTTTCTCCCAGACTCCGGATTCGATTTGCTTCCAATAGGTTACCGTATGTCCCTGCTCCTTATATTTTTTCCAGCGCTCACGCGCTTGGGCAAGAACTTCATCATCATTGCCATCGAAGAGGTCGAGACAGCGCTCATAGGTTCCAAGGGAAGGGGATTCAACGCCGTCCGTTAAGATAAGAAACTGAGCTTTGTTTGGATTTTCATCCGTGGTGGTCAGCCAAATAGGTTGATCTTCGGCAAAACCTTCTTTAGAGCTGCCATGGGGAATAAATGTTAGTTTGCCAATAGTCCAGAGGGCGCCATTCAGAAAATCAAGCCTTTCTTCACTTGCGCACATCACAACAGCCCGTTTACGTGCATCCAGTGTTTTTTCAAGAAGACGTGGCAACGCTCTCTCAAGTGAAGACGTCGTGAGGTGATAAAAGCCAATTTCAGTCATCGTACTTTTGTTCTTTGCGAGAGTCAAATTGCAAACCGTATCATTATTTTACAAGTTTAAAAGAAGAAGTCAAATTTTTAAGTTGGCCATTTGGGGAGAAGATCTGAACAAGGCAAGAAAATACCCCCGCTTGTTCCTCTTCTTACCATCCATCAGTTTTCAAATATTCACCTGTCCTTGTGTCATTCTCGGGTTAGAAAAGGCTTGTTTTTCAAAGAAAAACAATGGCTTTTCTTAGCCCGAGAATCTAAGGCCCAAAAGATCCTCGTGTCAATAAAGGCTAATGTTTTCTTATAGAAAACAAAGCATTTATTGCACAAGGATGACACCCAGAGAAAACTGATCGATGGTGAGATTCCTCTTTTTAAGTTATTAATTTTGAATGCTTAAGCATTTAAAATGTGCAAATTTAGTTGGAGACACTAAATAATATGTAAGCATTGTGACTAAAGGTATAATAAAATCTCTCTCCTCACGAACTGTGTAAAGAACGGGGTCGTGAGACCCCCTCCTATAATATTTTTCTCTCTCCCGCTATTTTTCTTCCTTCTCAATCGTCAGGCTGTTAATCGTCACTTCGGTTGAGGGAGTGTTTGTTTGATTGTTATAAACCACAAAATGAGGTAAACTCTCCCCTTCGGGAACCAGCACTTCAATGGTACCCTGTTGAGGGCCCCCTTTAAGGTCAACTCTTGAGTCAGGTAACCACCCGGCTCTGTTGGTTTTGAGCAAACCAAGGACGATGCCGTCTTCACTTGAAGTAATGTTATAGCTGATCTTAAGACGATCTCCGGGTTTGACAGGAATTTTTTCGCTTTCCAGCTGATACTTATGAAGCCCTTTGTTATCTGTTCTCACAGTTATGATTCCACTCTCTTCAGTAACAACTGTACCTTCAGCCACATTGATTGAGGCTTTTCTCAATCGAATAGGCATAAGCTTATTTAAAGGTAGTTCATCTACCTCGATAGATGAAGCAACTAAGGGAGAAGAAGAATTCGGTGGTTGTTGGTCTATGGGAGTTTCTGTTGAACCGCCCCAAGGCCACCACTTCCAAGTAGATGGACTAAGAATAGAAAACGCTGGTTGCTCTGCGTCTGGCCGAGCAGGTGATTGCAAACTTACATGTACTGGTGTGCTAGTATCTTTTGGATCTGGGTCTTCCTCTAAAGCCATAACAGCTGGTGAAGTCATGAGAAAAGTTAAAACAATTGCACTTGTAAGTGTTTTAATGTTCATTTATTATCTCCTCTTTTTTATAAGGTTTTAAGGTATCATAAAAAAACGCTTTATGCAAATTATGGAATTACTTTTTTATTCATAGCGTGTAAGGTTAATTTTTTAGCTGATAAATAAAATAACTTATTGAAGTAACTGAACCTTATTGAGGATTTTGTCTGCCAGCAAAAAAATTATCAAGAGGAGAAAAATTTTTACAAAAGAACTCTATACTCATCGGATGCGAAGATACCTTATTTTGTTTCCCTCTGATGTCATTCCCGCGCAGGCGGGGATTCAATGAAACTCTCTGTAACAAAATAACTATTTGTATGGATTCCCGCCTGCGCGGGAATGACACCCGCCGGTAGGAAACACGGTATTTTCAAGTTCAGTAGGTATATGCTTTAACACCCATTGACTTTATGGGAGGGTATCTAAAAATACTCAAGTCTTACAGAAAATAACTTCTCAAACCTTTTTACAGCGGCGCTTGTCACAACCACAATGATGCGGTCATGAATTTTAACCACGGTGTCATTTCGTGGCATGAGGATTTGGTCGTTTCTAATAATGGCGCCAATAATTAAACTGCGGGGCATATTGATTTCATCAACGGTCATTCCTAAGACACTGGATGTGCCGATGGCTTCGGCTTCAAGGACTTCGCCAAAATTGTCTCTTAAGGAATGAACAGTGCGAATGCGACCTCGACGAACGTATTGTAAAATACTTGAAACAGTTAATGCTTTGGGGCTGATGAGCGAGTCAATCCCCAAAGACGTGACCAAACTTGAATAAGAAGAACTATTAATAAGAGCCATCGCTTGTTCAGCTCCCATGCGCTTGGCCAAGAGAGAAGCCAGAATATTCACTTTATCATCGGACGTAACCGCGACAACTTTATTTGTAATTTTTGCGTTGGCTTCCCGTAAAATTTCTCGATCGAGGGCATCTCCTCGTAAAACAACGGTACGTGCCAGTTGGTTTGCAACATGGGTTGCTCGGTCTCTATTCATTTCAATGAGCATGAGAGAAATTTCGGGGTGCTGAGCTTCAACTTCTTCAGCCAAGCAAAATCCCACATTGCCTCCGCCTAAAATTAAGAGGCGTTGAGATTTTTGCTCACGAAAGCCGAAAGCTTCGGTGACGTGGATAAGTTTTTCTTGGGGGATCAAAAGGTAAACCTCATCCCCTTCTTGGAGTTGATCCGTGTTTGTAGGGATAAAGCCTGTATCTCCCCGGACAATGAATACGATACTTAAGTCTAGTTCGGGAAAGATGCTTTCAATAAGGCGTAAAGGTGTATTTAAAATGAGAGCCTTAGCTTTACAGCGTATGCCCACGAGCTGAACTCGTCCTTCTGCAAAAGGAATCACTTCAAAAGTGCCTGGAAAGTCGAGTCCTCGACCGATAGCACGTGCGACTTCAAGCTCGGGAGAAATAATTAAATCAATGGGCATGTTGTCGGCGTTATAAAGGGCCGTCCATTCAGGGTTTAGATAACTTTTACTTCGGACACGGGCGATTTTCAAAGGAACATTAAAAAGGGAATGCGCGATTTGACAGGCAACCATATTGACTTCATCTGCAAAGGTGACAGCGATAATCATATCCGCTTCGGCAAGACCCGCTCGAGCCAAGAGATCTGGATGAGAAGCAAAGCCGACGATGCCGCGTACATCCAAAATGCTTGCAGCATGATTAATGAGTTCTTCTGACTCATCGATAATTGTTACATCATTATCATGGGTTGAAAGGTAGCGCGCAATGCTAAATCCGACTTGCCCTACACCACAAATGACAACTTTCAAAGGATCCTCTTTTTCTTATCGTTTATGGTTTTCACTTTTTGACTTAAACCTTTTGATCGTAAAAAAGCATAACATTTTTGCCGAATGGGGTGAAATAGAAATTCATGGTTATAGTGAGTTCTCCTCACCATCTATCAGTTTCCTCTGGGTCTTAGATCCTCGGGCTAAGAAAAGTCATTACTTTTCTTTGAAAAACAATCCTTTTTTAACCCGACATGACACAAGGACAGGTGAATATTTGAAAACTGATGCATGGTAAGGTTGAAGCTTCGCTTAAACAAGAATTGCTAATTTTTTTTGAGACACATCATTTTTTAAGAATTTCACCTTAAGATATAGAGCATAGAAACTGCCACTTTTGATGAGTTCGTTGAAGAAAGATGCAATTTAGAAACCTTGCCGCTTTTAAAATTTAAAAAATATATAATTGGAGATTATGAGAAGTGCCTCATTTGAAAACCATCCTACGAACTGATAAAATTTTTAGTGAAGAAATGTGCTTAAAAGTTGTTTTTGTATTTTGTGTGTTAAATGCTCCTTTTGCTTTATTTGTAGGAATACATACACATTCAACGTCTCTTCTTCTAGTGGGTGTGCTCTGCGCCTTTGATGCTTTTACATCTTTCATAACCCTCATTGTTTTTAAACTTCTTTTAAAGGCACCTTCTCAACAGTATCCATTTGGTTATTTCAAATTCGAGCCCTTGTTAATCGTTATTGAATCAACCATTATAATTGTGACGTGCATCGTGAGTATTCTTCATGCTCTCAAAGATCTATATCATCAATCAGGTTTTCTCACAAATCACAGCGTAGGTATTTATTATTTATTGATTGTAATATTTATAGATTTACTAATGTGTATTTATATTTATATATGCAGGAAAAAAAGTGATTCTCCTTTACTTGAAATTGAATATTTAGGGTGGTTTTATGATTTATTAAGCACATTTGCCCTTTTGGGAGGATTTGTAAGTGCGTATTTTTTGGCAAAAAGTTCGCATGTACATCTTCAGCATTTAGCCGTCTTTGTTGATCCCGTAATGGCTTTTATCATTGTTCTCGTTTTTATCGTAAAACCATTTCTTCTCTTTTCTGAAAATGTGAAGGATATTCTTGATAGAAAACCAGAAGACTCATCAATCGAAGGGATTATTGTAGATATCACCAATCACTGTGCGCATGAACTGCACATAAAAATAAATATAACATTTATTAAAATAAGAAGAGCAGGTCGGGTTCATTTCTGTATATTAAAATATTCTGTTAGTAACAATGTGGGGTTAAATAAGATAACATTATTAAATAACAATATAGAAAAAACACTTCAAGACAAAATTCCTCAACTCTATTTAGGTATAATACCAGAATCTTCACTCATAAAGGTTAGTAAAAAAGTAAAAAAATAATTATCGAGGTTCATGCTGTA
>JAIEOZ010000068.1 GCA_019750035.1 Alphaproteobacteria bacterium
ACATCTTTTACATCCATTGATTGAGATAAATCTAAAAGAATGACGAGATTTTGATCCGGTGTAAAAGTTTCTCTTTCGTGGTAATCCCAACGTGGTCCTGCTAATGCACTCATTAAGAAAGCCCACAATACAGACCATAATAATAGAGACTTCCATAGATTTTGTCGTCTTTTCGCATCGTTCACTAGCAAATGAGGAAGCAAATTTTTATCGATGAACTTTTCTAGCTGATTTTTAGAGAGGGAGAGGCGACAAAATAAAATATTAAGAACCACTGTAATAGGAATAACGAGCAATCCCCAAAACCAGAGGGGACTCTCAAAATGAAAATGATTAAGCTCCATAGGTAAATCTCCTATAAAGCGGCACAAAGCATAATATCAACAACAATGCAGCGGCAATACTTAAGGGATAGTGATAGAGAGGCTGGCAAATCAAGTATGTTCGTATATTAGATTTAGTTTTCTCTAATGAATTGATCTTAAGGTAAATTTCTTGTAAGGCTTGTTCATTGCTCGCATGAAAATACTTTCCATTTGTCAGACTCGCTATTTTTTCGAGGAGCTCTTCATCGAGGGGTATTTCTGCCATAACGATTCCCCCTCTGCCATTAGGGTACGGCACAGGTCCATCATTACCTACACCAATGGTATAGATACGAATATTATAGTCCTTAGCGAGATCAGCAGCTTTCAAGGGTGAAATAGAACTTGCAGTATCTTTTCCATCGGTTAGAAGCACAATCACCCGCGAGCCTTCAGGGCGATTACGTAAGTTATGGACAGCCAGGCCAATGGCATCTCCAATAGCTGTCCCAGAGCCTGCCATACCAGGTAGCACATTGTTAAGCATATGACTCACTGACAAAGTATCAAGTGTCAGCGGCACATGCAAAAAAGCTTGCTCGCCGAACACGATGAGTCCAACACGATCACCCTTTCGTTCACGCACAAACTTTTCAACGACGCTTTTGGTGACATCCAAGCGACTGATAGTTTTTCTCTTGGTTGAGAAATCGAGGGCTTGCATGGAACTAGAAATATCCACCACCACCATGAGGTCATACCCTTGATTTTGTACATCAGTGAACTGATCAACAAATTGAGGGCGCATAACTGCTAAGAGCAATGATAGCCATAGCAGAGAGAGTATAATCAAAAACCAACGATCTGATGGATGATGATCCCTTGGAGAGGTAAGAAAAGCCATTTGTAGGCGATGTAAGGCTGGAAAACGTATCGTTGGCATGAGGTTCGCATTTGTCTTCCTGTTGACAGGCAGAAACAGTCGTGCGAGTAGCGGAAGGGGTAGCAATAGAATTAGCCAAGGCCAGAAAAACATAAACATTATTTTACCCACCCCCGAATGGCTTTAATAAAGTCATGGATACTTTCTAATGGGAGAGGTGTAGTGAAAGGAGCATAAGGTGCTTCGATCAGCCATTGGCCTTTTGTTTCCCAATCAAACTGATGTGGATCATGTTGAGTGAGCCAGACAAGCCATGTCTTACCTTCAAGTCCCGCACAATCTATACGAGAAGAATGATGCATAGCAACGCGTCGAATAAGTTCAGAAAGTTCAATGGCAGTTCCCTGTGCATTCGTTTTTAATAGGGTATTCTCTATAACAGAGAGCTGACTTAAAACATCATGTTGCCAGCTTTGCTTAAATGCACGTTTACGGTAATAAAATATAAAAACCGCAAGCAAAATTGAAATAGAGACTATAAGAACAGCCCACCAACCCGGAGCAAGTGGCCACCAGCTAATAACGTCCAATCCTTCAATATCATGGAGCTGTGCGAGGGAATCCATCAGTGCTTTCTCCCTTGACGAATACGCTTCAAGCCTTGAAATAAGTCTATGTGTGCAGTTGCGTCTGTGGTGATTTGAATCAAACCGATCTTGAGCTTGATTGAAATCTGCTGGAGACTTTGTCTGGTTTTTAGCCATTGGGCAGTGTAGGCTTCCCTCCCGGATCTGCTATCCGTATTCACAGAGAGTTTTTCCTGATGATCCCCCGCAAATGAAATAATCCCAACGGGGGGAATAGATTGATCTGCTGGATCATCTGTTGTAACCAACGCCACCTCACACCGTTTTTGTAGATGGGCCAGCTTTTGCTCGAGAGCGCTATTCTGTGTGTTGAAGTCACTGATGATGAAAATGAGTGTCCCTGTAGGAGCCGATTTGTTTACATGGTCCAGCATGTCTTCCAGTAAAATCGGAGAAGCATTTTCAGATAAATGAGTGCCACTCAGTTGTTTGAATAGGGTCCACAAAGACTTGCGAGATCGTTTTGGTGCCAAAAATTGAATACCCCCTGGAACGTCACCAAACAAGCAACTTCCAATTTTATGATGATTTGTAAGTGCCCACCAACCCAATAATGCTGCAATCCTGGCTGCTTGTATGGACTTGAAGGTTCCTCTAGTTCCAAAACGCATAGTGGAATTGACATCCACACATACAATGACGTTGCGTTCGCGTTCTTCCCGAAACACTTTTGTGTGGGCCATACCTGTTCGCGCTGTCACTCGCCAATCAATGTTGCGAATTTCGTCGCCAGGGGCGTACTTGCGGACTTCTTCAAACTCTAGGCCTTGTCCACGAAAAGGAGAATGATGATCACCTGCAGTGGGAGAGGGTGTTGTGCGATTTGAAGAAAGGGTAAGGTGAGGTATCTTGCTTTTGAGGGCAACGAGTTCATCAAGACGGGGATACAACATAATAATGGCCTCATGGTATGGCGACGACTTCAAGAAGTCGTTTGATGATCATCTCTCGTGTAATGCCTTCCGCTTCAAAAGAAGGAATGATACGATGACGCAAAATAGGGAGGGCGACCTTCTGCAGATGATGGGGAGTAACGTACTCATCTCCCCGCAACCAAGCGAGTGCTTTCGCACAATGAATCATTGCAAGTGTTGCTCGGGGAGAAGCCCCATGTGCAATCCATTTAGCAAGTTCTTCATCATACTTTTGCGGTTGACGGGTTGCCATTATGAGCGAGACGACATATTCTTTCAGCTTATTACTGATGTGTAAGGTAGATGCCATTCTACGAGCTTTCAAAATTTCTTCCTGGGTTGTTATAGAAAGAGGCAAAGCTGAAGGGTTCATTTGCCTGTTTTCAACGAGATCAACAATGAGGCGCTCCTCCTCATGGCTAGGGTAATCGACAACCACATACATCAGGAAACGATCTAGCTGCGCTTCGGGAAGGGTATAGGTCCCCTCTTGTTCAATCGGATTTTGGGTTGCGAGCACCATGTATAGCTCAGGAAGTTTATAGCTTTGGTGGCCAACCGTTACCTGCTTTTCTTCCATCGCTTCTAAGAGTGCGGATTGCACCTTGGCCGGCGCGCGGTTTATTTCATCAGCTAAAATGATATTATTGAAAATAGGACCGTTGCGAAATGTAAAGTTACTTTTTTCGTGCACATAGATTTCTGTGCCGATCAGGTCTGAGGGAAGCAAATCAGGCGTAAACTGAATACGATGAAAGTCTGCATCAATGCCTTCAGCGATCGCTTTGGCTGCTGTTGTTTTTGCCAAGCCTGGCATTCCTTCAATCAATACATGTCCATCAGCAAGCAAGCATACAAGTAAGTTCTCAATCAGATTTTTCTGACCAATGATTTTGTTTTCAATGGCTTGTTGAAGATTGGCCAGTTTATGCTGATCACTTATCTCAATGCTTTCCCGCTCCTCAAATTTGATTCCTTTTTGATTCATTTTCCAAACACCTTTTCAATCTATTCGTTAATTTTTCTGGATAAGGACTAACCAGTATTCTTCAGGATTTATATAGTCATCACTTCCTGCTTTTCAACCAGAAACTTAATAATAGGTATCCTCAAAGATAAGCTAGGTGCAGAGGTTAACCGATAGGTAGCATCAGAAAATTGATGAGAGTGAAGAGCATTTCGTTCATGATTAGAGTTAGTATTTTATTAAAGGCTTTAGAGTATTCTTAAAGAAAATGGCAGCATTTTTAATAAAGGGTAGGGGTACAATGGAATTAGAAACATTTTTGTACACAAAAGAAGATGGATGGACCGTTAAAACTTTCCCTGATCTAGATTCAGAGCAGACACTGATTTTGATTTTTTCAGCTCCGGAAATGATTCATGATCTCTCTCCCCTTAAAGAACTTGTCGCACACTACCCCTTATCAAGGATCATAGGGTGTTCAAGTGCGGGTGAAATTTTAGGCGCTCATATCTATGATCGAAGCTTGTCTGTTGCTGTTGTGCGATTTGAACATACGCCTCTTCAAATTATCAAATCAAATATTAACGCTATGGAAGAATCATTCCATGCCGGTGAAGAAATAGCTCAACAGTTAAAACGAAAAGATCTGAGGGGAATTCTTGTTCTATCGGATGGATTGCTGGTCAATGGTTCAGAACTTGTGAAAGGATTAAATACAGTCTCAACGGATGATGTTGTGATTACGGGAGGACTTGCTGGCGATGGAGACCGCTTTCAAGAAACATGGACAATATTTAAAGGTGAAATTTACAAAAATAGTGTCGTTGCTGTTGGATTCTATGGAGATAACATTCAAATTGGATTTTCCTCTCAGGGAGGATGGGACATATTTGGTCCAGAACGCTATATTACCCGCTCAAAAAATAACATTCTCTATGAGCTTGATGGAAGACCTGCTCTCGCTCTTTATAAGGAATACCTTGGTGAAAAATCGAGTGGACTTCCCTCCACAGGACTCCTTTTTCCCTTAGCCATTCGTCAAAATGAAAATGATACAAAACATCTGGTCAGAACGATTTTGGCTGTAAATGAAGAGGAACAGTCTCTCATTTTTGCTGGAGATATGCCTTATGGTTATCTGGCTCAATTGATGCGTGCGAATTTTGATCGCTTAATTGAAAGTGCAGGGAAAGCAGGGAACATTGCCGTAAATAAAACTCAGAAAATTGAGAAAGGGCCTCTTCTTTCAGTTGCCATCAGTTGTGTTGGACGGAGACTTCTTCTTGGAGAAAGAACGGAAGAGGAAACGGAAGCCGTTTTAGAAACTTTACCTCAGGGAGCAAAGCAAGTTGGATTTTATTCTTATGGAGAGTTGTCTCCCATTATACAGGGAACGTGCGATTTACACAATCAAACGATGACCCTTACCATCCTATCAGAAAAGTGAATGTCTCTTTAACCTTTGCCAATGAGTCTAGGAAAGATAGTTTTATGGAATTGCATAAATTACTTTTGAGGCAGTTAAATCGACTCGACTTAGCTCAAAATACTCTTCCTTCCACTTTTCAACAGTGGCAGGGCTTTCTAGAGAGGGTTGATAAGGCCTATAATGAAAGAGATCAAGAACGCTACCTTCTCGAACGATCCATGATTATTTCCTCACGTGAACTTATGGACTTAAACAATAGACTAGAAATTGCACAACATATTGGCAAACTTGGGTACTGGGAGGTTGATCTTTTGAATAATAAAGTTTTTTGGTCAAAGGAACTCTTCCTTCTTCATGGCTTAACTCCAGGAAGTGTCCCTCCAAATTATGAACAATTTTTGAAAATGGTTCATGATGAAGATCGCTTCCATATGAAGACGCTACTGGAGGGAGGTCTTACTCCAGGGAGAAGTTATGAAAATGAATTGCGTATACAAAGTGTTGATGGAAAATATCGTTGGTTCCAAGTTACATTCCAACGTATCTTAAAAGATGATTTGGATTTTATAAAAGGAATTTCAGTAGACATTACAAATCGGAAGAAAGCAGAAAAAGAAATCGCGACTTTGCATCACCAAGTTGTCCTCTCCGCACGCATGGCAGGAATGGCTGATATTGCGACTTCAACACTTCATAACGTAGGAAATGTATTAAATAGTGCTAATGTTTCAGTTGAATTGCTGAAGGAATATATGCTCCGGACGGACTTCAACAAAATTATGAAGGTTATGAGTTTATTAGAAGAACATTCTTCTGATCTGGGAGCGTATATCTATAAAGATCCACAAGGAAAATTAGTTCCTGAATACTTAATGGGTTTGATTAAAAATGTGAAAAGAGAATATGAGGTCATCTCGCAAGAAGTCCAAAATCTCAGTTCGAATATTACTCATATCAGTAATATCATTACAACACAAAATGATATGAGTCGAGCTGCAGGGATGACAGAACACGTCTTCCTCCCCGATCTTATGGATTCTGCATTACAAATGTCCGATAGTTCATTTGAACAGAATCACATTTCAATTGTTAAAAACTATCAAAAATTACCATTTGTGAATATTGATAGAGTAAAATTACTTCAAATTTTGACTAATTTAATTCGAAATGCAAAAGAAGCTCTCATTGAGAACTTAAAAAAGGATGAAAAGGTCATCACTCTTTCTATTCATGATCATAAAGAGGCGAAAGAGGTGATTATACAAGTTAAGGATAATGGTATTGGTATTTTACCAGAGAATCTCAAAAGAATTTTTTCATTTGGGTTTACAACAAAAGAGAAAGGACATGGATTAGGGCTACATATGAGTCTCCTCAATACAAAGGACATAGGAGGAACTCTAACTGTTGAAAGTAAGGGATTTGGGAAAGGAACAACCTTTACTCTTACCCTTCCCAGGATAGAGGTCCATGGCCTTGTTTAATGATTATAGAATTTTAAAAAGAAAGAATGCTCATGTCTTTAAATAAAACTTTTAGAATCATTGTTATTGATGATAACCCCTCTATTCATCAAGATTTTATAAAAATTCTGACTCCTGTTGAAGAAACCAGCTCGTTAGATAGCCTAGAAGAAAAAATATTTGGGCCACAAGAGAAGAAAACCATCTCTTTACCACAGTTTTGTATTGATACAGCGACGCAGGGTCAGGAGGGGCTTGAAAAGATTAAAGCTGCACTGAGGGAGGGGAATCCCTATGCCCTTGCCTTTGTTGACATTCGAATGCCACCAGGGTGGGATGGTATTGAAACAATTAAACATATTTGGAAAATTGATCCTGAGATTCAAGTCGTTATTTGCACAGCTTACTCAGACTATACCTGGGAAGAAACAATCGAACAGCTCGGAATGACGGATAATCTCCTTATTTTAAAAAAGCCCTTTGATAATACCGCCGTTCGGCAACTTGCTGCAGCTCTGACTAAAAAATGGGAACTCATGCGAAGCGTCAAAGAACATACGGAACTTCTTGAAAAAAGAGTAGAAGAAAGGACAACTTCTCTGAGACAGTCTCTTTCTTTAACACGTTCAACTCTCGAGTCCTCTACTGATGGAATCGTTGTGGTAAATAACAAAAATAAAATCATTGATTACAATCAACGATTTGTTGAAATGTGGAAGCTACCTCCTTCAATAATAGAAACGAAAGAATATGATAAATTTTTAGAGTATGTGTTTGATCAGTTAAGTAGCCCCCAGCAATATCTCAAAAAAGTAAATTATTTAAATAAAAAACGCGAAGAAATTAATATTGATAAAATAATGTTTAAAGATAATCGTATTTTTGAACAATACACTCAGCCGCAAAAACTTGAACAGAAAACAATTGGTCGTGTGTGGAGCTTTCGAGACATCACAAAGCGTGTGTTACTTGAGAAAAAATTACAAACTCAAGCCACTCACGATCCTTTAACAGGACTCCCTAATCGGGTTCTTTTATATGATCGTATTCAGCAAGCTATTTCTGAAGCAAAACGCAATCATAATATTGTGGGAGTGCTATTTTTTGACTTGGATAGATTTAAACTCATCAATGATAGTTTAAGTCATGAAGTGGGAGATGAGCTCCTCAAAGTTGTTGCAAAACGATTAAAGAAATGTCTTCGTGAAGTGGATACGATTGCGAG
Organism: Alphaproteobacteria bacterium; assembly: GCA_019750035.1. GTDB lineage: Bacteria > Pseudomonadota > Alphaproteobacteria > UBA9655 > UBA9655 > UBA9655. The sequence goes on from JAIEOZ010000068.1 coordinate 7,834, forward strand.
ACAAGGTGGTGATGAATTTGTGATTGTTGTCCAAACTTTAAAAAAAGAAAAAGAAGTTGAAAAGGTTGCAGTAAAACTATTAAGCATTTTCAAAAAGCCATTTAGGGTTTCAAAAAGGGATATTGTTATTGGAGCAAGTGCAGGCATTACTCTTTATCCCCGTGATGGGAAAACAGCCAGTATGCTTCTTAGAAATGCTGACCTTGCGATGTACCGAGCAAAAGTATTGGGAGGAAATAAATTTCAGTTTTACTCATCAGAATTTAATAAAGCAGCTATGTCCAGGATGGAAAGAGAAATTGAATTACGGCAAGCTCTTGAAAAGAATGAATTTTACTTATGCTATCAGCCTCAATTTAATATTAATAATAAGGAAATAATAGCGGTTGAAGCTCTTATCCGATGGAAACACCCAAAGCATGGAGTGCTTCTCCCCATGGATTTTATTCCTATAGCTGAAGAGACGGGGCTTATTGTTCCCATAGGAGAATGGGTGCTAAGAGAAGCCTGTAGACAGAACAAACTTTGGCAAGACAATGGATTGCCATACTTTCGTGTGGGTGTAAATGTTGCTAGTCAACAGTTAAAGTTTAGTAAATTTGTACACGTCATAAAAAAAATTATCAAGGAGGTAGGATTAGATCCTCAGTATCTCGAAGTAGAAGTAACTGAAAACGTTATTATTTCTAACCCTGAAATCATTCATATGATAAATGAAATTAGTAAAATTGGTGTCAAAATTGCTTTAGATGATTTTGGTACTGGTAATTCCACTTTAGCAAACCTTCCAAAAATTCACGTAGATCGATTGAAAATAGATCAATCTTTTATACAAAACATTAATATAGAAAATAGCGATGAGCTCATCATTCAGGCTATTATTGATATGTCTCATAGTTTAAACTATGAGGTTCTCGCTGAAGGCGTGGAAACACAAAAACAAGTCGATTTTCTAAAGAAAAGGAAGTGTGAGTTTATTCAAGGATTTTATTTTGGGTATCCTATGAATAATGAAGAATTAGAGAAGTTCATTGAGAATCTAAACAAGCCATCCCTAACCTCTTAATTTCAGTGTTATGGCGTCCCCTTCGAGTAGAGTCGTCAAAGCCTGGCTTTTAACCCAATTGAAAATGAAGCTAAAATCAATTAAAATGTAAAAAATATAAGGGAGAAGGAATTTTAATGCTTAAAACATCTTTGGCGACAACGCTGATTGCTTCTTTTTCGCTTGCATTGGTAAATACGTGTCAAGCGGCTGATTCTGAAATGGAAAAATGTAGGATTAATACCCCTGATGGAGAGAGCGAGATAAAAGCGGGGATGGCAGATTGTGCGGGCGGGCCAAATTCCTGTGCGGGTGCAAATAAGGCGGGTGACCCCAATGCATGGATTTACTTACCAAAAGGAGTCTGTGGAAAGATTACAGGAGGAACCGTCGTCGCTAAATAACCGTAGTGTACTTTCTATCAATCCCAACGGTAGTAGTGTTGCTGAGGACAGGGCGGCGAGTGGTTGGCGCAAACTTTTCCCGGGTGCGCTCTTTTTAAGTTCCAGTAATTTGGCCAGGCATTAGCAGGTTGTGGCATATTCAGGAGAACGATAGCTCCTAAAGCAATTGTTATACCCAATAGTGTTTTCATTGTTACCCCCTCTGAGACAGGAAAATTGTTTATTTAAAAAAATAAAATCAATTAATTATTATTATAGTAAAAAAGTGATAACAATAAGTTAATATATAATCCATTTTTGAAAATAAATATAACAAATAAAATTTGGAATGAGAAGGTAATCAAAGACTTGACGAAAGGATGTAATATCGAGTAGATAAATCATAGACTTGTGCTAAGAATTCGCATCAAAAAGCCAGGAAGTTAAGACCTCTCTCAGTGAGTTCTGTGCTTTAAAGTTTTCCTGATTCGTGTATTCTAAATTCTTAAATCAGGTATATGGCGGGTGTAGCTCAGTTGGTTAGAGCGCCAGTTTGTGGCACTGGAGGCCGTGGGTTCAATTCCCATCACTCG
>JAIEOZ010000252.1 GCA_019750035.1 Alphaproteobacteria bacterium
TTTAAGTTTAGTATTATTGAATCGCAACAACAGCTATTCGAAAAGCAGTTTTTCGACTCAGTAGCAAAAAAACTGGATATTTATCAAGACATATCTCTTTCCAAGAGGTCTCAAAGTAATTTTATTTTTATGATAAGTGAGGGAGGAGAAAAGAGTATTATTGGCGGTGCGTTTCTTCTTAAAAAGCCACTTGCTCATATTCATGAGAGTGTGAGAGACCTGGTTTCAACTCTTCCCCTTCATGATGGGCAGGTGTGGGAGTGCTCTCGTATTTTTCTTGAGACAACATGTGAGTATCCTACATCTGGTTCATGTGAATCAATGCGATTTTCTCAAAGTTTTTACAAATGCTTATATGAGGGATTTGTTGAGTTTGGTAAAAAGAAAGGAATTAACTTTATTATTATGAAGCTTCCAGCGCGCATTTATCTTTCAACAAAAGAAATTGGGTTGTGGCCTTATGTGGTAGAGCTCAAACCTTCAAAGTTATCCACTAGCCTTTTTCATGGAGTTTTGCCTTTAACAGGAAGTCAGTATAAAGCCTACCAGAAACTCTCTGAGCAGTTTTAGGTAAGGTAAGTATTACTTGATTAGATAATGGATGAGTTTATTATAAAAAACTTAGGCTCTATCCACATTTGGTAGCAGAAACACCCTGTCCAATACGTCCTTGTCATGTATAGACCTGACGAAGAACGCAAGAGTTTTTTTGATGCGGCTGTGGCTTCAGTCATGTATGCGGCTTTTGAGTGAAGACTTTGTAGATCTCCTAACCCTGATGGTAGTCGACGCGCTCACGGGTCCTCGTGAGGACAAACAAGGGGAAAAAAAATGTTTCTTATTAAATATAGATGGAACCTAATGTGTTCAAAATCAATATAGTTCTATGTGAATATTTTCACAAAATTGTTTTACTTGGTATTTTTTAATTATTATTTCTTATATTTCAAAGCTCAATCCAAATGAGTTTTTGAATCAAGAGGTTAAGAGTAATGTGATGGATAAAAAAGCGTGCAAAAAACCTCATCCAATTGAAAAATAACATAACCAGTTATCCTTTTGGAACTCAAAAAAACTCAACTCTCGTTGAATCATTTTTTCAAAGAAAAGAGGCTTGTTAGACTGATTAATGTAACCTAATTGCTGGCCAGAAAGGTAGAAAAGAAAGAGCCAAAACAAGCTCAATTTATCATATAAATTTAATTAAATTTAAAACTTAATTGACAAAAAATTATCTTATAAATATAATTCTATATGATATGTTAATTTGATCAGAGAACAGGAAAATCCATGAGACTGCACCCTAAAGCAAGGCCCATTATTTCCAAGCTATCCCTTCCTACTCCGATACAAAAATATTTCTCAAACTGTGAGTGGGACATTGACCTCAGCAATAATACAAACCCTTATTTAGGAGACTTATCGGATTACCCCGATATCAAACAATATCAACTTAAAAAGCTCTATTTAAAGACCCTCCTCTTCTTAACCCCTCCTCCTTCCTTTACAGAAAACAACAAGCCCCCTTTGACACCCAACAACATCCTTTTTACAGCCGGATCCATGGAAGCCATTGACTTACTCTTAAGAACCTTCTCTGAACCCAACACTGATGCTATTTGTGTGACCTCTCCAACATTTTCGGCTTATGAACATTGGTCTTTAATCCATAACTTACGTGTAAAAAAGCTTCCGCTTTATGGAGACAATCTCAATCAACTTTCTGTAGATAAAGTGATGAGGATGAATCCAAAGATCACCTTTATTTGTGACCCGAATAATCCAACAGGAACAAAGATAAAACCAGAGCTTATTCAAAAATTGTGCGATAGTCTTGAAGGATTTGTTGTTATTGATGAGGCCTACATTGAGTTTTCCGATCATTCATCTTCAATTTTTAACTTACATCATCATGAAAATCTCATCATCCTCAGAACCTTATCCAAAGCTTGGGGACTTGCTGGTGTACGATGTGGCGCCATTATAGCTGATGCATCAATTATCAATGTCTTAAGATATGTTCAACTCCCCTTTACCGTTTCTTCGCCTTCTCAAGTCAGTGTTAAAAAACAACTTTTAAACCCTGAAAGTACTTTTGCTTCCTGGAGAAGAATCAAAAAAAACCGCGATGATTTGATTGAAAGCTTATCAAAGGTTAAAGGTGTCACTAAAGTTTTTAAAAGTGAGACAAACTTTATAATGGTTATTCTCAACAATTTTCAAAAAACCATGGGATTATTGCAAGAACACAAAATTCAAGTTCTCGACTGCTCAAAAAATTACCCTAGCGCCATAAGAGTTTCTATAGGAAATGAAGAGCAAAACAAAAAATTCTTGGATGTCATTCATTTCGCTTCCAAGGATTAAAATAAGTCCTTGTATAATTCTGCTTCGCTCTGCTCGCAATGACAAGTTTTTATATTAAAAACAATACCTTCGTCATTGCGGGGAGCGTAGCGACAAAGCAATCTAGAAATATAAATTAAATTACGGTATTGGTGTTATTCTCATGGAGGAAATCGAAGAGTGTCAAATCAACTTTTTTTCCCGTAAAGAGATGTGGCCAAACCGTCCAATAATCAGGTGATCAAGAACTTGAATTTCAAGTTCTTTGGCAGCTTTTATCACTTTTCGTGTGATATCAATATCAGCTTGAGAAGGAGTCGGATCACCGCTGGGGTGATTATGCACCATAATTAAGCTGGAAGCCCCGAGTTCAAGCGTTCGTTTGACAACTTCACGGGGAAAAATAGGTGTGCTGCTAATGGTTCCCTGTTGCTGAACTTCATCGGCGATAATCTTGTTTTTTTGGTCTAAGAATAAAAGACGAAATTGTTCCACACTTAAATGGGACATGCGTGCTCGACAATAATCAATCACAGCTTGCCAAGATTGGAAAACAGGCTGGGAGATAGCCTCTTCTTTGATAAAACGACACGCAATTTCATGAACCGCTTTAATCACGGCAATAGTTGCCTCCCCAACACCAGGAATTGATTTTAATTTTTCACTGTCGGCTTGTAAAAGGCCCGACAAATTTTTGCAATTTTGTAAAAGTTTTTTGGCAACGGGTTTAACATCCCCTCTAGGGATCACGCCAAAAAGCAGAAGTTCAATCAGTTCGTAATCAGGAACAGTCTTTTCGCCACTTTTAAGGAAACGCTCACGTAAACGCTTGCGATGTCCTTCATGCTCTGTCATAGGGTAAAAATTTCATAGCCCGTGGCGGTAACACCCAGACTATGCTCATATTGAGCAGATAAAGATTTATCCCGTGTCACAGCCGTCCATCCATCACTAAGGATTTTCATTTCATATCCTCCGGCATTAATCATTGGTTCAATGGTAAAGAACATTCCTTCTTTTAACTCAAGACCTGTATGCGGTTTTCCGTAATGAAGCACTTCGGGAGGCGCATGAAATTCACGCCCCAACCCATGGCCACAGAAATCTCTGACGACAGAAAATCCTTTAGATTCGGCATAGGTTTGAATAGCATGTCCTATGTCACCAAGGGTAGCCCCAGGACGTACGAGCTCAATGCTTCGCATCATCGCTTCATAGGTAACATCGATAAGTTTTTGTGCTTTCAGAGGAATTTTTCCGATGGAAAACATCCGACTTGTATCCCCGTACCATCCGTCCAAAATAACGGTCACATCAATATTCATGATATCCCCGTTTTGTAGCTTTTTAGGACCAGGAATTCCATGACAAATAACGTGATTGATAGACGTACAAATGGACTTGGGAAAACCCCTGTAATTTAAGGGAGCGGGAATGGCTTCATGGCTAATGATGAAATCATGACACAGCTCATTTAACTCATCCGTTGTGATACCTTCCTTGACATAAGGCGTAATAAAATCAAGAGTTCGCGCTGCAAGGTGGCCTGCTCTTCGCATACCTTCAAATTCAGAAGGCGTATGAATAATAATGTTTCTGTATGTATCAGCCATTGTCTAAGGGGTAAAAGTTGATTCGATGGCTTATTGTAATGGCTTTCGGGGTGACTTCGCAAGCGTAGACAAGAGGAATAACACCCTTTTTAAGAGCGTTCATGGTTTCTAAATTATAGGCTGGATCAATATCTTTAGCAATTTCAAAGGTTTGACAGTCATTTCTTTGGATGACGTAAATGATATAAGCCCGATGACCCTGCTGTACCATTTCCGCAAGCTCTCGCATATGTTTTGCACCCCGTGCCGTTACAGAGCTGGGAAAGGCAGCCTTTTCTCCCCGCTTCAAATGAACATTTTTGACTTCAACATAAGTGAGAGGACCTGCCGAATTGTGCAGCAAAATGTCGATGCGTGAATTGGTGCCATAGGTGACTTCTCGTTTCAGTGTTTGATAGCCTTGAAGTTCTTGCAACGTACCGTTGACAATAGCCTCTTCCACTAAATGGTTAGGGTGGAAGGTATTCATGCCGACGAATGTCCCCGCAACTTCAGCCATTTCCCACGTGTAGGGAAGTTTACGGGCAAGATTTGAGGATTTTGAAACCCATACAGGTGTTGCGGGTTCGGTTAACCCTTGCATCGCTCCAGAATTTGGACAGTGAGCTGTAATCAGTGTCCCATCTTCAAGCTTTATATCCGCCAAAAAACGTTTGTAGCGTTTTAACAGGAACCCTTTAACAAGAGGTTCTTGAAAGATCATCCTAAGTCACCTTTTTGTATGCCCAGGTAATCCACGGCAAAAGGGCCTTAATATCCGCAGTTTCAACCGTAGGCCCACCCCAGATCCGCAGATGAGGAACAGAATATATGTGGCCCAGAATATCAAAAGCTATGTTTTCTTCTTCTAAAAGAACAGCAATGGCTTTTGGTAATTCCCAGTCTTCAGGAGCTTCTTTAAAACGCAAACACAAAGCCGTTGAGGAACGAGTCTGAGGATTACGTCCTAAGAACTCAATCCAAGGGGTTTCAGAAACCCAGTTTTCAACAGCTTGTAAATTGGCTTGGGATCGCGCGATAAAGGTTGGTAATCCCCCGATGCTTATCCCCCAAGTGAGGGCATCAATACAGTCTTCAATGCAGAGAAGAGAGGGAGTGTTAATCGTCAGCCCTTCAAAAAGACCTTGAGAAAATTTTCCATCATGGGTAAGACGAAAGGGCCGAGGCATGGGCCATGGAGGAGCATAAGAATGAACACGATCAACAGCGCGTGGGCTTAACACAAGCATGCCATGGGCAGCTTCTCCCCCTAAAGCTTTCTGCCACGAAAATGCAACCGCATCTATTTTTTCCCAAGGAAAAGGCGTTGCGAAAACAGCTGAGGTCCCATCACAAATGACAAGACCTTTTCTGTCTGAAGATATCCAATCTCCATTGGGCATACAGACACCTGTGGTTGTTCCATTCCAGGTGAGAACAAGATCGTGGGAAGGACGAACGACTGAAAGGTCCGGTATGAATCCTGGGATAGCTTCAATAACTCTCGTATTTTTGAGCTTAAGCTCGTCAAGAATGTCATGAATCCACAACTTATCAAAAACATCGAAAGAGAGAACATCAATAGGCAAAGGACCAAGGAGCGACCAAAGGGCGGCTTCCATAGCGACGGTGCAAGATCCGGGGAGGAGGGCAACATAATAATGTTCGGGAATTTCTAAGAGTTCTCGCATCAGAGTAACTAAATAACGAATTTTGGCGATGCCAAAAGCAGACCGATGAGATCGTCCCAAAGAGTCAATGTTCAGAGTGTTGAGTGACCATCCAGGCCTTTTTTTTGTAGGACCAGATGAAAAACGGGGGTCTTGAGGTTTAAGAAGAGGGCGCATATTTTACTTATAACCCGAATTATGGATTAAAAATAATGCAATTTATTGAAAAACAAAGATATTCGTCATTGCGAGCGAAGCGAAGCAATCCAGAGTGTGTGCTCATTAAGCGTTTTCTGGATTGCTTCAGCACCTTCGGTGCTTCGCAATGACGTTTATGTATTTGTTTTTTCACAATTAGCTTACTTTCCAATCCATAATTCTCATTTATAAACTGGCAGCAACAAGTCTTTGAGAGGTTGATGAAGGGCTTGATTTGTTGCTAAAATGGACTTTGTATTGAAAAGGTTATCTCCCCCTTCCAAGTCACAAACATAGCCGCCTGCTTCTCGCACAAGCACGACGCCTGCGGCAATATCCCAAGAGGCAATAGGTCTTTCCCAATATCCTTCAAAGCGCCCAGCGGCTACATACGCAAGATCAAGGGACGCCGCGCCAAAGCGACGAATGCCGGCAACTTGTGGCATGAGACACTCTAATGAGGTATGAAAATAGCGACGTGTTTTTTCATTGTGAAGAGCAAAAGGAATCCCTGTCGCCAAAACAGCTTCAACAAGATGATGACGGGTTGAAACGCGCAAGCGTCGCTCATTTAAAAAAGCGCCAATTCCTTTTTCTGCGTAAAAAATCTCATCTTTGATAGGATCATAAACAACGCCTGCAATGAGCTCAGACCCTTTTTGCAGACCAATAGAAATGGCAAAATGGGGAATAGCGTGAAGAAAATTTGTGGTTCCATCGAGAGGATCAATAATCCACGTATTCTCATCTTCCCCTGGAATTTCGCCCCCTTCTTCCATAATAAACCCATAAGAAGGGCGTGCCTTTTTAAGTTCCTTGTAGAGAATAGTCTCAGCTTTTTTATCAGCGGTGGAAACAAAATCTCCTGGACCTTTTCGAGAAACTTGTAAATGTTCAACTTCGCCATAATCCCGGACCAGACTGCGTGCCGCCTTGAAGGCAGCATTACACATGACATTAAGAAGGGGAGAACGGGAAATCATTCGGAGTTGATGAGCCATTTCAGTCCTTCGCCCTTTCAATATAAGTTCCATCAGCCGTATTCACGATGACCTTTATACCCACATCAATATGAGGAGGTACCATTATGCGGATGCCATTCTCTAGAAGAGCAGGTTTATAAGAGGAAGACGCCGTTTGGCCCTTGACGACAGGTTCTGCTTCAACGATTTCCATGACAACGGTTTCGGGCAATTCAGCGCCAACAATTTCACCTTCATGGGAGATCACTTTCAAGAGCATCCCATCCTTTAAGAAGGCGACAGAATCGCCGAGAATGTCTTTTGAGAGAGAGAGTTGCTCAAACGTTTCGAGGTCCATTAGTGTAATGAAGTTGCCTTCCTCATAGAGGAATTGATACTCTTTTTCATCTAAACGTACTCTTTCAACGGTTTCGCTAGAACGAAAACGTTCATTTAGCTTTGTCCCATCTCGGATGTCTTTAAGTTCGACCTGTAAATAAGCCCCCCCCTTCCCGGGTTGGGTGTGCTGAATTTTTACGGCAACCCACAAACGGCTTTTGTGTTGAATAATATTGCCGGGGCGAATGGAGTTTCCATTAATTTTCATTGCTTATCTCACAGTTTTTCTTGATAAATTTTGATAAGAGTATCGAGCATTTGCATCGCTTCCTCACGAGGCCGGCGAAAAGCATTTCGTCCAATAATTGATCCATTACCACCACCATCGCGAATGGAACGGGCGTCTTCGTAAACACTTTGAAGGTCTTTATCCACACCTCCCGAAAAAACAACAAGACGTCGACCTTTAAAGCACGCTTGCACCACATGCTGAACACGGGCTTTTTGTGTACTCACATCAACTTTATGGGCAAGATATTCTTTTTTGGCCTCAGGATTTTCTAAAAAGGAAGTGGGAAGTTTGACTTTAATGATATGGGCTCCCATCAAGGCAGCGACATGAGCTCCGTAAGAAATTGTATCAATGGCCGTCTCCCCTTCTTTAGACATGTTTCCTCGGGCATACGACCATACAATAACAGCAAGACCACAAGATTTCGCTTCTTCTGCAAGCTCTCGTAGTTCTTCTAGCATATAGAGAGTAGCATTAGATCCGGGATAAATGGTAAACCCAATGGCCGAGCATCCCAGTCGCAAAGCATCAGCAATAGATCCTGTCACAGCTTGATCGGCTTCATCCTTATCCGTCAAGAGACTGATAGAACTATTAATTTTTAAAATAGTGGGGATGGCACCAGCAAAAGTATTCGCCCCAACTTCTAACATACCTAAGGGAGCCGCATAAGCAGACAACCCTGCGTCAATGGCCATTTGATAATGATAAAGGGGATCGTAAGCCGCAGGATTAATGGCAAAACTGCGCCCAGGACCATGTTCAAACCCTTGGTCCACAGGCAAAATAATCATTTTTCCTGTTCCCCCCAAACGTCCTCGCATTAAAAGTCGCGCAAGGTTTACCTTTGTTCCTGGGCAGTCGCTTTCATAATAAGACAATATTTTTTTAACTTTGGGAGATATTTTCATCGGCCAATTTATTTATCATACAAGATCTCTTTTATTCTTAAATGAAAAGGACCTTTTTGGCAATCCTTGTGTGTCATAGCCCTTCCTAATATCGTCTCTGAAGTTAAAGATATCTTAATCAATTTGCCTGATCATGTTGTGAGACAAAAAGATGACCTTCAACAAATGAATAGAAGCCATTGAACGAAAAGGAAAAGCAAAATGGGTAAGAAATTCTTTCAGATCATCATGGCAACCAACTTAATGATCTGTCTTATTACAACCTCGCTCCAAGCATCCCCACAAATGGACTTGAAGAGAAACTGCTTCGGCAAGTGTAACTCACAATATACTGGATGTAATAGAAATTGCCACAATGATGATAACTGCGACTTTGATTGTCTCCACGTCTTTGACGAGTGTAATAAACAATGTGAAGCCCTATAGATTAACCTCTCGCAAACAATCTCGTGCAGGGAGAGGCTCTCCCCCACAGGGGATCTTCCTCTCATTCATCTTATCCTCCCTTTGTCCGCCATCTTGTACTGAAAGAAATTCTCCATTCACAAAGTGATTTGTTTCCTTTAGGATTTTGCTATGTTTGAAGGACGCAACATTTCATATACGCGAGGATTTTTTCCTCTGTTTTCAAGCCTTTCTTTTGCTTTAGAGCCCGGGCAAAGTCTTGCGTTAAAAGGAGTGAATGGCTCAGGCAAATCAACCTTCCTTCGATTGTTGGCGGGATTGATTCGTCCAAACCCTCACACTCTTTTTTGGCAAGGAAAAACTATTACACCTCAGACTCTCCCTTCCTTTCAACACAATCTTTTATATGTGGGCCATAAGCTTTGCCTCTCTCCCGAAGCGCTCGTCAAAGATCAGAGCCGGTTATGGCAAGATCTTTATAAAATTCCTGAGAAGATGATAGAAGAAGCACTGGAAATATGGGGTCTTTCTCTTTTTAGAAATAAGAAAATTTCCCATTTATCCCAAGGTCAGCAAAAGCGCTTGAGTTTAAGTCGGTGCTGCTGGCTCAATCGTTCATTATGGCTATTGGATGAACCTCAAGTGGGGTTGGACACAAAAGGAAAATCTATCCTTTCTCATGTTCTGTCTCAGCAGTTAGACAAGGGAGGACTGGTCGTTTTTGCCACCCATGAGTCAACAACGGCCACTGTTGAGATTCACCTATGATACGTCGAGAACTCCGCTATCTTTATATCCACAGAGGAACCTTATGGGGAACCTTTAGTTTTTTTGTTCTCGCTCTTTTTTGTTTTTCCTTAGCCCTCGGTCCTGAAGAAAAAATCTTACGGCGAAGTGCTCCCGCAATTTTGTGGATTTTAGTGATTCTTTCCACTCTTTTTTCCACACCACTTCTCTTAAAGGCCGAAGCGAAAGAAGGGCTTCTTGATGAAATTCTCTTGCAGCCCTCCCCTCCTTCTTTCTACCTTCTAGCAAAAATGGGGGCAGAATGGCTGCTTGTAGGTCTTCCTTTCGTGACGCTTAGCGTTCTATTTTCTCCCTTTTTTGCTCTTTCTCCATCAGAAGTTGCCACTCTTACTCTAACACTTTTCATTGGTTTTCCAGCTTTAAGTGCACTTGGTATGGTAGGAGGACTCTTAATTGTGAATACACGAGGAGGAGGAACC
>JAIEOZ010000176.1 GCA_019750035.1 Alphaproteobacteria bacterium
GTCGATGTGGAAGGAAGGCTTTCCTATCATTGCTGGGCAGATAAGTTTCAACAGAGGCGCTTTACCACTCACGTCGTCATTGAAGACGGACAAGGTCGGGTTGAGTGCTTACCTAAGGCTTCTCAAGCAGAGGGAGCAAACGCTCAAGAGAATTATTTTAATCAAAAAAAGTCCTTCCTCATTGAGGATACACTCCAGAATCTCTCTTCGTCTTCACCCTTATCCTCGCAAAAGCAGGGGAAACGAGGAATAGAAGAGAAATCCTCCTTTCATGCATCTCAATCTTATTCTCCAACCTCTCAAAACCTCTCTCGAGGAGAAAATACACAAGAGGACGTAAAATGAGAACAGCTTCACTCCTTTACACTCTTAAAAACCGTTTTACCGGCATAAAGCAATGCGTCAAGCCTTGTTTCTCTGAAAACGGGAAACACGCCGGTAAAAACCTGGGAGACTTGTGCCTCTTGCTCTCCCAGGGTGACGCGAAGTCTCTAAAGGCTGACCTTGGAAACCTCCTTCAAGAAAATTATTTCCGAGGTCAGTTGAGACATCCCTTCAACCCCCTTTCAAATCAGGAATCCATTATGCATCAACCCCTAACTTTAAAGAGTGTTCTCAACACTTTCCTGCCCAAAGCTTTTTTAACCAGTCTCCTTTTAGGAACCCTCTTCTTCCCCCAAGATCTATGGGCCCATGATGGGAATCTTCTTAAGGATGAAATTACCGCCCTCGAAAAGCTTTTTACGGGAGGATATATGCGGCTAGGCCTGCTGGGTGTCTGCGGGTTTGCTGCTATTTATGGAATCGTCAAGCAAAGTGGCTGGATTTTTGCTTCAGGCATTTTGGGGTGTATCTTTGCCTACTTCATGAAGGACTGGATTACCAAAACATTTACCATGATCGCTTAGGGATTGGTGACTATGTCCACTGATTATGATCAACACCTGATTCTCCATCATTTAGATGATCCCTTACGTCTTCTCAAGTGGACCGTGGATGAAGCCGCTATCATTTTAGGACCTATATTCTTTGGTCTTGGTATTGAACATCCCTTTCTAGGACTTGTGCTTGCAGGGGGAGGATATTGGGCTCTTCGTACATCGAAGAAGAAGTTTGGTTTGAGTACCCTCCGACATGCGCTTTATTGGAACCTTCCGAAGAATGCTCAAAAGCTTCCCCATATGCCGCCCTCTTATATCCGGGAGTATATAGGGTAATGAAGATACGCCTTCTTAACACACGTCTTGGGGATTTGCTGCATCAAAGGAATCTGTTGCTGGCTTTGATCGCGAGTTTGCTCGTGATTAATGGTATCCAAGCTCTCTTCACTCTGTTCCGCAATGAACGCGTTATTGTTGTCCCCCCTGATCTTAATCAAGAAGTCTGGTTAGAAAAGAATAAAGTCTCTGCGTCTTACTTAGAAGAAATGGCTCTTGTCTTTGCGTATTTGATTCTGGAGAGCAGCCCAGAAAGTGCAGCTTACAAGAGAGAGATCATTTTACGCTATGCGGCTTCAGACGGCTATGGGGCTCTTAAAAGACGCCTGGTAGAAGATGAGCAACGTCTTAAGAAAGATCACGTCACCACAAGCTTTCAAGCAAATTCCCTTAAAGTTGATTCTCCTAAGCTTACCGTTGATCTCACAGGTGACCTCCTCCGCTTTGTCGGAGAAAAGCGTATTTCTCAATCAAGAGATACCTATCGATTTCAGTTTGATTATCACCATGGCCGTCTTTTCATTAAATCTTTCAAATTGTTAACCACTGACCATCAGGAGTCATAATAATGAGAAAATATCAATATACCATGTTCGCTTTAGGACTAAATTTTTTAGGCACCTCCTGCGTGGCTTTGCAAACCTATCCTCTTGTTGATCAACAAAGCACAAAAGTCATCATTTCAAACACAGAGCAGAATCGTATTGCTGTTTTAGGTGATCGCATCCAGCAGGTCTTTGGGGCTGAGGGAACTTTTGATGTCCAAACTGATGAGGAAGGAGGACAGATCTTTCTCATTGTCGCAAAGACAGTCTTTGCTTCTGCTCTTCAAACTTCCTCTTTAGTCAAGCCCATGACCATTACCATTATTACGGAAGAAGGGTTAACTCAGGATTTAAAACTCGTTCCACAATCAATTGAGTCTCAAAGCATTCTCCTCAAGCCTGCGCTTTCTATGCCTGAAGAACCAAAACAAAATCGTCTTCAGCATGTCATTCAGCTCCTCAAAGCCATGGTGAGAAATGAAGAGTTAATAGGCTATATCAAGACGCCTTTTAATGGATACAGCCACACTCTTTGTTCACGATTGACCCCTTTTAAATTGCTTAAAGCTGACTTAATCATGATTTATCACGGAGAGAAGTTTGAAGGAAAAACCTATACCCTCTTTAATCAAGGGAAAGAGCCAATTTTCTTAAAGGAGTCGGACTTTTCTCATCCAGGAGATATGGCACTTTCCCTTTCCAAGTCTTTGATTCAAGCAGGAGAACAAATAAACCTATATGTCGTTTCAAGGAGGGTGTTATGAGCCTTCCTCCTTTTGAACTTAAGAAAAGACAGCTTATCTATGCTGGGTGTGCAGGGCTTTTTGGTTTAATTCTTATTGGCACTTTGTTGTGGTCTTTTGGAGGTGATATGGCTATAGAGCCTTCAGACTCACCCCCAAAAGAAACAAACATTACCACAGCAGGACAGCGAATTAATCCTCAAGAAGTCTGGGTTGAACGAATTGAATCAGAAAACAAACTCACCCAAGAGAAATTAGGGGCTTTGGAAAAGCTGTTGATGGCCAGCATCCAAGATAAAGCCATCAAAGAGGATCAGCCTCAGATCCCAGCATGGTCTGAGGAAAATCCTGAAAAAGATGAACCTCTTCCTATGACTCATGTCTTTCCTCCTCCTCCCTCAGAAGGGCAGGAGGGAGGACATTCTTCAGGCGTGCGGAAGATACTATTGAAACTGTCCAATCGTCTTCTTGATTCTCATCATCCTGAAAGATCAGGACCAAGCAAAGGTCTTGATAAGTCGACTCTTGAGAATACTCTTCCTGCGGGAGCCTTTGCGAAGGCTATTTTGTTGGGAGGGGTGGACGCCTCAACGTCTATCTCTTCTCAAGCTGATCCTCGTCCTGTTTTACTCAGAGTCACAGATCATGGAAACTTGCCTCGCAAATTTAAATCAGATCTCAAGGCCTGTCATATTTTAGCTTCTTGTTATGGAGACTTATCTTCCGAACGCGTTTACATGCGTCTTGAAAAGCTCACCTGTACGGAAAGATTAACTGGCGAAATCTCTGAAACACAAGTAGCAGGGTATGTCGTTGGGGAAGATGGTCGTGCAGGCGTGAGAGGAGTTGTGGTTGATAAAGCGGGTCCTCTGATTCGTAATAGTTTGGTGGGAGGATTCTTTAGTGGGATGGGACAATTCTTTGGAGCACAGCAACAAAGGTCTACTTTTCCCGTTTCTCCTTTGGGCCAGACTCAGTTCTTAGCCCCCCAACAAATGCTGACAGCAGGAGTCTCTCAAGGAGCTTCTAATGCTTTAGAAAAGTATGCGGATTTCTTCATCAATCGGGCCGAACAACTTCAGCCTGTTTTACAAGTGGCTGCCGGTCGTGAAGTTGATGTTGTCTTCACTCAAGGAACCAAGTTTGGAGAAACAACTGTTCGCCAGTCCCTCAGCAAAATCCGCAATCGATCCCGTAAACACACGCTGCAAAAACTGGAAGACCAAGGAGATAGCCAAAGTTGGCTACCCCTCGAGAGTCCTCCTGACAGAATTTCTGACAACCCCCAAGATGGAGAAGAACCATGAATATCAAACCTATGACTCTGCTTATGACTGTAGCGATAGCCAATGGCTGTACGCCTTATGCTGAATCTTTTGATTGTCCTCCGGGAAGGGGTGTGGGCTGCAAGTCTTTAAACATTGTGAATCACATGGTGGAAGAAGGACAACTGCCACTCGAGAGTCCTTCACTCGAGAATGGCTCTCCTAAGAGCGTTCCACTTGAGAGTGCACCCCTTGAAACGATTCCTGAGAAAGAAAAGGCGGGTGACAAAAAGCCAACTTCGCCTTCCTCTTGTCTTATAGAGGCCAGGGACTCTCGTGCTCCTCTGCCTCTGGTGAACCACCCTCTCAGTCGTGAAACACACCTAAAAGCTTGGGTTGCCGCCTATGAGGATGAAGAGGGCACTTATCATGCTCCTTCTTTCCTTTACGCAGCTTTAAAGAAAAATCCTCCCCTAAAAAAAGATTCATCGCCTCAATCTGGAGAAGGAAAAAAATAGACCCATGTTAAAGAGTAAAGATCATGCTTAAGAGGCTTTCTCAACTTGGACACAAACTTGCCGTACTTTTGAATGAACGCACCGAGTATGGTGTTAAGGCTGATTCTCCTTCCTTAAAACTGATCAATCAGTATTTGGGTCATTATCCCCTCAGCTCTTTATTACCCTATCGCAGTTATGATCCCGCAACAGGTCTCTTTCATAATGAAAATAGTACAGGCTTTGTACTGGAAACCTATCCTATGGTGGGGTGTACAGAAGAAATGCAGCGGGAAATCAGTGGACTTTTTCAGCATACTCTTCCCGAAGGGTCCCATATTCAGTTTATTCTGTGGGCTGATCCCAGAATTGGACCTATTCTGCAAACCTGGAAAAGCATTCGAGACGCTCAGGGGGATGAGTCCCAGAATGGTATCTTCCGCAAGCTGGCAGAAAGACGCACATCTCATTTGCAAGATATGGTCTTTCAGGGCGATCCTGCTTTACCCTCTTTAACGTTGAGAGATTTACGCTGCATTGTGGCTTACTCCCAACCAGGGATTCTTGATAACCCCGTAGAAGAACAAAAAATCTTGCAATTACGGGAGCAGGTTAAAACAGCTCTTAAAACGCTTGGCATGCCCGTTAAGTCTTGGGAGGCTCATGATCTTCTCATGACGTTAGATGGAATCATTAATTTTAATCTTTCAACAGACCCCACAAGTTTAAAATGGAATCCCTTTGATAGTTTGGATCAACAAATCCCCCTTTCTGGCTCTAGCTATCAAATTACCAAAGAAGGCATTGCCCTGAATGAAGGAGAGTGTGTGATTCGGACCTATTCGGTGAGGCGTGAGCCCGATCAATGGTCTTTACATGCCATGGGAGATTTGATTGGTGATCCCATGCGGGATCTCTTACAAATTCCGTGTCCTTTTATGATTCATTACGGCATTCATATTTGTGACCAAGATAAAACCAAGCTACGGGTACAATCTCGAGAATCTTGGGTTGAGAATCAAGCTCGCTCAAAAATTGGTAAACGCATTCCCATTCTTATTAAACAATCGCGAGAACTTAATTTTGTCCGTCATCAGCAAGGCAAAGGAGAGCGATTTGTCCAAACCAGCTTTATGGTTACCTTATTTTGTTCTCAAGATAAGATATCTCATGCAGATCAAGTTTTAACCAACCTCTTTCGTTCCAAAAGATGGCAGCTTCAAGCAGACCCTTATATTCAACTGCCTTCTTTTTTATCAACCCTTCCCCTCAATTGGGGAGAAGGCATTACCCAAGATCTTTATTATTTGCAAAAGCTCAAGACAACTTTGAGTACGGAATCAGCTAACCTTCTTCCTTTGCAAGGAGAATGGAAAGGTACCCCGTCTCCTGGCATGCTGTTTGTGGGAAGACGCGGCCAGGTCTTTTGCTGGAGTCCGTTTGATAATGAGGAGGGTAATTATAACGTCTCTGTGGTGGGTAAGTCAGGATCCGGCAAATCCGTCTTCATGCAAGAGCTTGTTGCCAGTACTTTAGGTCAAGGAGGGCAAGTCTTTGTGTTGGATGTGGGACGCTCTTTTGAAAAGACCGTTAAGCTATTAGGGGGAGAGTATATAGAATTTACGCCTCGCTCCTCAATTTGTATCAACCCCTTCACACACCTTCCCATCGATAACCCTGCTGAATCTGAAGATGCACTCGCTATGTTGAAACCTATTCTCTCCCTCATGGCAGCTCCTCGTGAGGGAACAGGAGATTTAGAAAACTCTTTTATTGAACAAGCTTTAAGAAAAGCATGGGAGACTAAAAAACGACAATCCTCCATTACAGACGTAGCTGACTATCTCACCCGCCATCCTGAAGCCATTGCGAAGAACTTAGGACAAAAGCTTTTCCCCTATACGCAAAAGGGAATTTATGGTCGTTTCTTTAATGGTCCTGCCAACGTGAATCTTTCCAAATCCATGGTGGTTGTTGAATTGGAAGAGTTGAAAGAGCGTAAAGATCTGCAAGAAGTCATTGTTCAAATGGTCATCGTGCAAATTACCAACAAACTTTACTTGGGAGATCGTAAAACCCCAAGCCTCGTCGTTCTCGATGAAGCATGGGATATGCTCAGAGGTCGTCAGTCTGGAGAATTTATTGAAACAGCGGCCCGACGGTTACGAAAGTACAGAGGAGCTTTAGTCGTGGGCACTCAATCGGTTAACGACTTTTATGCAACCCCTGCGGCGAGAGCTGCTTTTGAAAACTCGGATTGGATGTGTCTTTTAGCGCAAAAGCCAGAATCCATTAAGCAGCTGAAAGAATCTGACCGAATCTCCATGGACCCTACGATGGAGACCATGCTGACTTCAGTGAAGACCAAGCAAGGAGTTTATGCTGAAACCATGATTTATGGATCTCATGGATATGCTATTGGTAGGCTTTTTCTCGACCCTTTCTCCCTTATTCTTTATTCCACTAAAGCGGAAGAGTTCGCTGCGGTGCAAGAATTAACAACGCAAGGAATGGCGTTGCCTGAAGCTATTGAGCATGTCTCAAAAAGGAGAAAAGGATGAAAAATACTTCTATTGATAGCACTGATGTTGATAACCCGCAGGCTCACCATAATCGTGTTGACAATACGCCTATTAATAATACTTCCCGTCAGTTCTGGGGTAATGCCATGGTAGGAGCCGCAAGCCTCGGAATGATTTTAACTGTCTTACTGACTCAAACACAGCTGAGTATTAATCGCACTCCTAGCCTTCCTTACAAGATGTTTTTTTCCATCAAGGGTCTTCTCCCTCAGCGAGGGGATTTTGTGGCTATTGAAGATCATCCCACAGCCTATTTTGGGAAAATCTCTTATACAAAACGGGTCGTCGGTCTTCCTGGGGATCAAATTCGGACTCATAATAACCACCTCTATGTTGCTCACGAGCTCATTGGTCCTCTACGAAAAGAAACCAAAGACGGGAAACCTCTCCATTCCCTCGAAAACACGACTATTCCTGAAGGATATGTGTTTGTCAGTGCAGATCATCCTCGCTCTTTTGATTCCCGCTATCAAGAGTTTGGCCTTGTCGCTCAAAGCAAGATTTGGGGAAAGGCGATTCCCGTATTCAGTACACAATGTCCGATTTTTAGATGGTTTTTCTCGTCTGAGAGTCAAGGAACGAAAGGTGAAAAATGAAGACCTGGGGCCGCCTTCTTACTTTTCTGTATACTAAATACGGGATACTGAACACGGTATTATTGAATACGGCATTACTAGTTGCTGCATTGCAGAGCACTGCCATGGCAAAAGACTTTGGTGTTCAGGGTCATGCCTTTGAGATTCAAGAGCCTAATTTATTGAAACAGATGGAGAACAAGCTCAAAAGACTGGAACGGAAAGGTAAACTAGCTGATCTCAATGAAAAGATGGTTGAACGCACGAAGAAGGTTCTTTTCCATCCTCAGCCCGTTGCAGGGATTACCAAAACTACTCAGCCCAGAACATTTACGTACGATCCTTCGATTGTTGTGCCTTATGATCTCAAAGACCATGAAGGACGAGTTTTTCATAGGGCGGGAACAAAAATTAATCCTCTTCATACGCATTCTCTTTCCTCATCTCTTGTGTTTCTGGATGGAGAAGATAAGGCCCAAGTCAATTGGGTTGAGAAAACATACCTTCAAACTCATCAGCATCCCAAAATAATCCTCACCTCTGGATCACCTCTTCAGCTGATGGAACAGTGGGAGCATCAGAATTACCCCCCTGTTTACTTTGATCAGGAAGGAAAACTCACAAAAAAACTTGGAATTCATCATGTTCCTGCCGTTGTTGTTCAAGAAGGGCTCAAGCTCAAAATCTTAGAAATTGTGGTGCAGGAGGAAGCACCATGAAAGCGTTTCGTGTCCTGATTATGATGGTTTCAATCTCTTGCATCAGTTTTTCCAATCTATCAGCCAAGTGTGTGGGACGGTTTGTGAATCCCATTACAGACATTTGTTGGCGCTGTATTTTCCCCATGACCATTGCGGGCCTTCCTGTCGTAAAGGGCGAAGATACGGAAACTCCTCGAAGTTTTATTTGTAAATGCCCTCATCCTCCCTATGTTGGCATTCCCATCTCTTTTTGGGAGCCCGTCAGGCTAGTTGATGTTACCCGTACACCCTATTGCATGGTCAATTTGGGAGGTATTCGGGTAGGTCCCGCGCTTGGTGTTAGAGGACACGGAACCGTAGGTCATGCTTCAAAAGGTCATATGCAGCAGAGTTTTTATCAAATTCATTGGTATGTCTATCCTTTGATCTATTGGCTTGAGCTCCTCATAGATTTTGTTTGTCTTGAGAAAGCAGCTTTTGATGTAGCCTATTTTACTGAGCTTGATCCCTTCTGGAATGATGATGAAACCAGTTTTATTATTAACCCAGAAGCGGCTTTATTTGGAAATTCTATCGCTCAAGCTGCATGCTCTGCTGACTGCGCTGCTGCAAGTCTTGGCTTTAGCTATGACGCTCTGTTTTGGTGTGGAGGATGCCAAGGATCTCTTTATCCTTTTACAGGAACAATTTCCGCCCATAGTGGGGGTGTGCAAGCGAGTCTGCTTCTCACTCAACGCTTTATGGCAAAGCTCCATCGGGAAGGATTGTTGTGGGGGTATGCAGAGCTCCCTGGTCTCTGTGGCAAGTATCCGATGCCTATTATTCGCAAGTCCCAATACAAGACTCAGATGACCTATCCCATTCCTGCCACAGTGGATGGCTGCCATCCCTTGGGCAGGAGTGATCTCTTATGGTCTGGGGGACGCAATTATCCTTACAAAGGGGAGGATTTTGGTTATTTGATTTGGAGGAAAAGACTGTGCTGCGTCTTGTAATTTGTAGTTTTTTTATCTTCTGCATAAAGTTTACAACCCTAGTGCAGGCTGAGGATAAAACGTGTGGTCTAGACCACGATCTCTCCTGGGTGAAGGAGTTGAATCTCCAAGCTGAAAAGCTCTCAACGACCTCTCAACAAGAGGCTCAAGCAATTGTGGAGATGGGGACAAAGGCAACGTCACAAGGCAAGCAGTGTGCCGTTGCTCAAAGCCTTGTCCATCAAGGAGAGAAGAGTGTCCGTCAAACCTTAACTCACGCTCATACAAACCTTGCCAAGGAGGGAGACAACATTCGTTATCCCAAATTGCTTGTATTTGTTTCCTTTTCCATGCCCCTCGACTCTCTCAAAGCTTTAGGCACTCACGTTAATCAACTGGGGGGAAGGCTTGTTTTGAGAGGACTCCTTAACGGCAACTTTCGAGAAACGGCTCAAAAACTCAAAGATCTGCAAGAAGAAGTGATTATTGATCCCCCTTTGTTTGAAGCTTATCAGGTTGAACGTGTTCCTACTTTTGTGCTGAGACAAAAAAATACAGGGAGTGCTGAAGAAGAAGCTGTTTACGATCGTTTGGTGGGAAATGTCTCACTTGAGTATGCTTTAGAACAATTTGCTTCTAGCGGAGAGATGCACCCAGAAGCGGCGGAGATGTTGCAAGCGCTAAGGGGGAAATCGTGAAAAGGCCTCTGCAACTCACATTTATACTAACAACGACAATGCTTTTCATAAGCCCTTCCCTGAACGCTTCTTATAAAGCGGAGGCAGCTCAACGTCAGAAAATGACTAAGAATATAACCAAATCAACTTCTCCCAAGATTGTTCCAGGATTTAAGACACCTTCCCCTCCCGAAGTTGGGCTT
>JAIEOZ010000056.1 GCA_019750035.1 Alphaproteobacteria bacterium
GTGCCGAAGAGGTGAATCGAACACCCGACCTACTGATTACGAATCAGTTGCTCTACCAACTGAGCTACTTCGGCATTACCATAAATTTTAAAGAAATTAAGAATGAGATGCAAGTTTATTCCTTAGAAATGTGCACATCCTATGGATGAAGCACCATGGAAAGTTTTTAGATTATCCTTATGAACGAACAGAAGATCGTGTGGGGTGTGCGAATGGCTTTAAGCCTAAGCAGATAAAGAGCCGTGTTGGCCAGCTGAATATGAATGTTCCCCAAGTTCAAGAGAGTGATTTATCCATCTTCCCTAGAGTAAAAACGCAAATTATGGATTAGAAAGTAGGCTAATTGCTAATCAAAATGAACGTATCGAAGCTCAATTTTTAAGAATAGAGGCTCTTTCCCTCAAAAATGAGGAGAAGCCGCAGTAACTTCAAGCGCAAGCTCAGCAACTAACAACACAATCTCACTTTTTTAAACGTAAACTCTTGGAGCAGAGCCTTCACCTAACACTTTGTGCTCACCAGTGTGACCATTAATAATTCTATCGTCCATTCTTGGTTGTTCTGTTTTGGAGGGCAATCGTAAAGGAGTTGTGTGTTATCAAACCCCCTAGCACTGGATAATCCGTATTCTCGGTACTGAGAAGCCACTCAGGCGTTACAACCTGTCCCCCAGGGCAGCGTGGTGAGGGGTTGTCCAGGCCTTCCTTTAAACTTGACTGCGGTATTCATTCAACAAGTCCCTGTAAGATATTTCATTTGGCTCTCATTTTTTGACAAATTGCTGGATTTCTCGCAAAAGATTTGTCTGTAAAGACGTTCACAGCCAAATTTTCATGGCATTTCCTCTTATAGATAAAGTTTCATGCCCTCATGACTAGCGGTAAAGCCCAGTTTTTCATAAAAAGTCTTGGAGCGGAAACGTTTTTTGTTCGTTGTGAGTTGAACAATTTTACAGCCTTTCTCTTGTCCTTTATGAATGGCTTTTTGGAGTATCCAAGTTCCCACACCTTGGCTTTGGAATTTTTTATCAACATGGATATTTTCGATATTCAGCCGCCATGATCCTTTGAAAGAGAGGGAAGGCATAAAGGTTAAATGACAGATTCCAATCACTTTTTCATTGTAATCAACAACCAAAATGGCTTGATTTTTATCCTCTAAGATAGCCTGAAAGGCCCTCCGATAACTTGGCAATAAAGGATCTGAAAGACATTCTCGTGTGGCCCCCAGCTCATCTTCAATGAGAAGGCGCACAATTTCCGGGAGATCTGTTTCTTCTGCGGGTCTGAGGGAAAGGTTAGTTAGCATAGATCCTAACCCAATCTTTTTGTAAGCCATAAAACCAGATCATCATCTAAATGAATCGTCTCTCCAAAAGGCACAGACTCATAATTATAGGTAACCCCTCTTCTCTCAGGAATATACCTCCTTTTAACAAGAAGCTTTTTTCGAGGCGGTTGAATGACACATAACTGCATACAAAATGAAAATTTACCACGCACATTAGCCTGCCATCACGCTTCGAAATGCATTGTTTTTAGGTGACTTTAACCACTCTGGAAGGAGTGTTTTTAAGGGTTCTGGGCGAAAGTCAATAGAATCAATCTCACTCAGCTGCACCCATACAAGTTCAATGTGATCCTCAAGACTAGCGAGTGTGTTTTGAACTTTTAAACCATCCGATTCCGCTTCAAAAAAGAGATTGTATTCATGATGATGGCATATGCTGCTATAGCCAGGCTCAAAGCTATATTCAAGACAACCCAGAAATCTTTTAATCATGCATAGAGAACCACTTTCTTCGAGAAGTTCTCGAATCACTGCAGCTTCAGCACTTTCTCCGTGTTCGACATGTCCCCCTGGAAGAAAATAAAAACTGATGGGAAGATCACGTGTTTTGCAAGTCAAGATATGATCTTGATCCAAAACAACCGCCCGAGAGAGAACATGAATATTATTTTTATGGCTCATATTTTTCTTTTCCACGTTGCCGTTCTTTATCTGCTTCTTTATCGAATAGCCACTTATGCTCTTTCTCTAAAATCTCAACCTGCAACTGGGCGCGTTTTTCATTAAGAGATGCTCTAGGCCTGCCTGCAACGACCGTATGGTTGAAACCAATGAACTTAATTCTGACTTTTTGGCAGACCGCCTCAACAGATTTTAGATGCTTTTGTTTATCATCAACAAAGATAATATTCTTCGGGAAAATGTCAATCCCCTGAGAATAGCTCATTCTTTTCGTGGATGACTTTCCAGTCCTTGTCTTTTATGTGATACTTCATCTTAGGAGTTCCTTTCTGTTGCAAACAAAAGAAACTACCACTTTTTTTAAAATTTTGTTCAACGGAGCCTAAAAACATAAGAATTTTTATATAAGAAAATTACATGCATTTTTTAGAAATCTTAAAGCCCCTTATTTTTCCTGAAGGTAAAATAAAATATCTTCTTGGATCTCTGATTATTGCCCTTGTGATTTTAGGTTATATCGTTGTAGAGACCACGGATGGAACGAGATTTGCTTATCTACATATCCTTTATATTCCTATCATCCTTGCTGGCTTAATATTCTCGGTCCAGGGGGGAATGATGACGGGCTTTGTTTTAGGGATTATGATTGGTCCTTTTATGCCCACAAGTTATATCTATGATGTCTCTCAACCTTTTTCATCTTGGGCTTTTCGTTTAGCTATCTTTACCCTTGTAGGGGCCCTTGCAGGAAGTGGATCTTCTCTTTTCAGAGCTTATGTAAAGGAACTTGAGCTTAAACACATCACCGATCCCTTGACAGAATTACCTAATCTTTACGGTTTGACACAAATTTTCTTGAAATTCTGCAAAAACACGAACAAACCCGTCATTGTTATGGTTGCTGAACTTTACCGAATAGAAGAAATCATTAGAGCATTTGGTGAAGAAGAGACAAATACAATTATAAAGCAAGTTGCTGAAAATTTACAAAAAGTTACTTATGATGAAGGGATTTTAGGCCGTCTTCAAGCCCATCGCTTCATCCTTCTTATTCCAGAAGAAAAATATCTTGAAGGTATTCTCAAACGATGTGAATCTTTTGCAGAAACCACATACCAGGTTAACGATATCCCTCTTTTTGTTGAAATGCGATTTGGCATTTCTCGTTATCCTTCGGATGATAGAAACTTAAGCCAGCTGATCCGCAAGGCTTTAATTGCTATTAATGTGACTCACTATCAAGCTCAACGAATAACTTATTTCAACCAACAAATGAGTGATTCTTCTGAGTATAACGTTTTGCTTCTTCATCAACTTAAAGCAGCTCTTGAAAGAAAATTGCTCATTTTAGAATACCAACCGAAAGTTTATCTTAAAACAGGGAAAATTATGGGTTTTGAAGCCCTTATACGTTGGGTTGATCCCTTATTGGGGCCAATGAATCCAGTGGATTTTATCCCATTGGCCGAGGAAACACTTTTAATTAATCCTCTTACCAAATGGGTGCTAGAAACGGCAATTCTGCAAATACATCACTGGCATAAGGAAGGAATTTTGGTTCCTGTGAGTGTGAATTTTTCCGTCAAGAATTTTCATGATGCATCTGTCATTGAAACTTTAATCGATCTTTTAAAGAAATATCAGATTCCTCCTGAGTGCTTTGAAGTGGAGATTACTGAAACGTCTGTTGCTTCAAATATTTCAACGCTTATTGATGCTTTAAGGTCCTTACGAGAAGTCGGTATAAGAATTGCGATTGATGATTTCGGAACAGGACAATCCTCACAACAATATCTATTAGATTTCCCTTTAAATGTTGTCAAAATTGATAAAGTATTTATCCAATCTATCTGTCATAATTCTGCGGCAGCAGCCATCGTAAAAAATATAATCATCCTTGCTCATGAATTGAATCTTGAGGTTTTTGCAGAGGGGATTGAAACACATTCCCAATACGATCTCTTAACAAAGTGGGGATGTGATGGAGGGCAAGGATACCTTATGGGCCGTTCGCTGCAAGGTGAAGTCGCCACAAGCTGGTTAAAAAACGGCTTAAACGCTCTACCAAACTTAAAAACAATCTAAAAGCTGCATGATTACCTCTCGTTCAAAGGGATATTCACGAGACTCATTAAAAATAATTGGGGAAGATGAGCTCATGGTAATGACGCTGCAGGTGGAGAGAGGGAAGTTGTTGTGTGTAGCCAGTCGGACCACTGTTGGATTCCTCCCGCTTTCCGCTGGCTAACGAAAGCATAGAACGCTTTGATAAAAGCTGCTCTTTCTTCAAGCTGTTGTTTTGTATAACTTCCTTTTTTCCAAGCAGCTATATTAAGTAAATCTTCAGATCCTAAAAGATGTTGACGGTTGACAATATCAACCAGAGAGACGTGAGGCGCATTTTTCATAATGTCATACATGACAAGCATCATAGATGTTCTTCCTTTGCCATAATGGCAATGAAAATGAACCCAGCTGTTTTTGGGCAGAGTATCAAAGATCCTTACAATTTCATCAACAGATGCGTCTGACGAAATAAACTTACTGCCAACCCGGACATAAAAATATGAAAATCCATTTTTCTGAGCTTCCGCGGATTCAGAAATTATAAGATCAGGGCGCACATCAGTTGTTCCTGTAAAAACCCATCTTCTAATGGAGTACTTCCAATGGGGATGAGGATTTTGATAAGCAAAAAAAGTTGTAGGGATTCCATAAACGTAACCATGAGGCTCACTAATACCATCAATAATAACAATAGCCTCTTTCACATGGCTCAATCTTCTTTTTAGATCAGAGAAACGTACAGATGTTCCACCAGAAGCCTTCAGGTCTTGCAACCCTGTTAAATTCACTTGTTGAGTTGACCAAATTTTATCTTGAGTGGTACGAAAATTACCATTAAAAAAAGCTTCAAAAAAAAGAAAGAGCATTAACCCAATAAAAAATCCGATACTTCCTATGGTGAGGATGTTTTTGAGTTTAAAAAATGACCTCATGATGTCTCTTTTTTCTGTGTTTGATGCCAGTCAGACCAGCGTTGGATTCCTCCCGTCTTTCGCTGACAAACAAATTGGTAGAATTCTTCAATAAATTTTTTACGAGCTTCAAGCATTTGTTTGTCATAGGTTGAATTTTGCCAAGCATCCATATTGAATAAGTTCTCTGAACCTAAAAAAGCTTGACGTTTGACAATATCATAGAGAGAAACTTTAGGAGCATTTTTCATAATATCGAACATGACTAGCATCATAGATGTTCTACTTCTCCCATTATGGCAATAAAAATGAAGCCAGGTGTCCTCAGATAAATTATCAAGAAAGGTGACAAGCTCATCTACGCTTTCATCTGCAGGAACAGATTTGCTCATCATTTTTATGTTCTTATATTCAAACTCATAAGCTTTAGCTTCGTTTTGTCCACTTATGACAAAATCAGGACGAATTTCTATTGCGTCTGTGACGAGGAGACGTCTTAGGTAATGCCGAAAAGCTGGCGGTGAGGTGTTATAGCCCAACAAGGTTGTGGGAATCCCATGAATATACCCATGAAATTCTTGGATCCCATCAACAATAATCTTAGTTCCTTTAACGTCTCTTAGTTTTTGTTTGATAAATAACAAGTTTACAATATCGCTTCCAGAGGCTCGTAACTCGCGCAATCCAGTTAAATTAACATCTGTTGTGGTTAAAAACTCATCCTGCATCGTACGAAATTTTCTAGCATAAAACCCATCAAAAAATAGATAGACTCCAAATCCAGTAAAGAGAACAAGAATGCTACCAATAAGAAAGAACTTATTCTTTAAAAGAGTTTTCATTAAATACCTTCGGCAAACAAATTTATTGAAACAATTTTCTGTATACTCATTTGTACAATGCTTCTAATATCAAAAAAGTAAACAATTTTTAAAAGACTTCCTTAAGATAGGCAAGTAAGAAATGCATAAGATTTTAGAGAGCAAAATAGATTTTGATTGACCCTTCTTTCATCTCTGGGCAAAGTGCAGAAAATCTTTGTAAATTTTATTTAAGAATGCTTCGTTTTCTTGCTTGGATAATCACTATTTTTTTTACACTCGGCTTGATAGGAGCTGCTGGGGGGTTGGCCGTTCTTTATTATTTTGGGAGAGGCCTTCCTGACTATGCACAACTTGCAAAATATGAACCCCCTGTCGTGAGTCGTCTTTATGCAAGTGATGGGCGTCTTTTTGCAGAATATGCAATGCAAAAACGTGTGTTTGTCCCTATTGAAGCGATCCCTCGTCGGGTGATACAAACATTTTTAGCCGCAGAAGATAAGAATTTTTATGAGCATTCAGGTTTAGATTTCTTTGGAATTATCAGGGCTGGCGTTATTAACTTAAGCCAAATGGGAAAAAATAAACGTCCCATGGGGGCGTCCACGATTACGCAACAAGTTGCAAAGAATCTTCTTCTTTCAAGCATTTCCAGGCAAGCTTCCTATGAGCGAAAAATTAAAGAAGCTATCTTAGCTTTCCGTATTGAAAATGCATTAAGTAAAGATAGAATTCTAGAGCTTTATATTAATGAGATTTATTTAGGATCTGGATCTTATGGTGTTGCTGCCGCGGCTCTTAATTATTTTAACAAATCTCTAGATGAACTGACAGTTGCTGAATCCGCTTTTCTTGCGGGTCTTCCTAAGGCTCCCAGTAAATATAATCCTAAGCATAATTATGTTGCCGCTAAAGCACGCCGTGATTGGGTTATTACGCGCATGTATGAGGAGGGGATTATCACCCGTGAAGAGGCTCTTACTGCTAAAAGTGAACCTATTGAACTTAAGCGGCCTGATCCAACACACGTGGTAAAAGCTGATTACTTTGCTGAAGAAGTGCGCCGCCACCTTATTTCTAGATACGGGGAGCCTTCTCTTTATCAGGGTGGGTTAACCATTCGGACAACGCTTGATCCACGACTTCAGAAAACAGCAGACTGGGCACTACGAAAAGGTTTAATCACTTATGATCGCCGTCATGGATGGCGAGGTTCTCTGCAGCATATAAAATTAAAGGATATGAGTAAGGACATATGGTCTACACAACTTGCAGAAATTGTGGAACCTCCCGGAGTTGGGCGATGGCAGCTAGCTATTGTTTTAAAGCTGACGGATAAAGGCGCTAATATTGGACTTAAGTCGGGTGAAGAAGGAATAATTCCCTTTTCAGAACTGACATGGGCTCGAAAAAATTTGCTGCCTGTAAGGCCCCTGCCAGGACAAGAAAATATTCCTCAAGTTAACGTGGGACCTCCCATCCAACACCCAAGCGATGTTTTAAGTGTCGGAGATGTGGTTTTAGTAGATGTCATTCAGGGTAAGGAGAAAACCTATAGTCTTCAACAAATTCCTGCAGTAAGTGGTGCGCTTGTCGTTATGGATGCACATACAGGACGTATTTTAGCAATGACGGGAGGATTTAGTTTTGAAGCCAGCCAATTTAATAGGGTTACCCAAGCCCTTCGCCAACCTGGCTCGGCTATTAAACCTTTTGTTTATTTAGCAGCCATGGAGCGGGGGTTTTCGCCAGCAACAATCGTGTCTGATTCTCCTATTTCTATTGTTATGGGCCGTGGCCTTGGAATTTATTCCCCTAAAAACGTAACGGCTAATTATTACGGAAGAGTCCCTCTTCGTATTGGACTTCAAAAATCTTTAAATATGATGACCATTCGTCTGGTCCATGAATACGTTGGGATGAAACCTGTGGCTAAGGTGATAGAAAAATTTGGGATTATGGATCATGTACCTATGCAACTTGCAATGGCCCTCGGAGCAGGAGAGACAACCCTTTTGCGTCTAGCAACAGCCTATTCTATGTTGGCGAATGGAGGAAGAAAATTAGAGCCTACATTGATTGATCGCATTCAAGATCGCCATGGTAAAACAATTTTTGCAGCAGATACGCGTTTGTGTGCAAATTGTAAAGATCAACTTTGGAAAAATCAAGATCCGCCTGTGATTGACGATCTTCGAGAACAAATGGCAGATCCCCGGAGTATTTATCAAGTGACCTCTATGTTGGAGGGAGCTGTACGAGCGGGATCGGCTCAGAGAGCAAAAGTCTTGGAAAAAATTTTAGCCATAAAAACAGGAACAACGAATGAAGAAAGAGATGCTTGGACAGTAGCTTATACGCCGGATGGTCTTGTGGTTGGACTCTATATAGGTTTTGATAACCCACAACCTTTAGGTCATATGGAAGGAGGCTCCCGGGTGGCGCTTCCTCCCATTGTGGATTTTCTTGGGAAAGCTCTTGAAGATGTTCCAAGTAAACCCTTTAAAATGCCTTCCGATATGAAGCTTGTGCGCATGAAAGAAATGACGGGGCAAACTGCTCAAGCAGGAGATCATGGGGTTATTTACGAAGCTTTGAAGCTTAATCAAGCTCTGAGTAGTCAGTCGTCAACATCTTCTTCTGAGGAAAATTATTCAAGGCCTGTTAATGCTTATCCAAACTCTTCTTATGAAAGTCCTCAAGGCTCTTCCTCTCTTCCTTCTTCCCCTATGGAGCCACCTTTGCGTCCACCTCATTACGTACCCACACCATCTTCTGCAACGCAGCCTATGACGGGAACAGGGGGGCTATATTAGTCCTTTTGAAAATTTATTAAGATAAAAATAAGAATTTAAGGTAGTATGTGCCGTGTATATAAAAACAACCCATCAAATTTGCGTGACTGTGGAGCCTCTTTTTTTAGAGGATCAATCTCTGCCCTTAAGTAATCATTATGTATGGGCTTATCAAATATGGATTGAAAATCAAGGAGAAAAAACGGTTCAGCTTCTCTCACGTGTTTGGCGTATTACCGATGGAAATGGTGTTCGCCATGAAATTAGAGGAGAAGGAGTGATCGGAGAAAAACCTGTGCTTGCACCAGGAGAAACTTATCATTACACGAGCGGTTCTCCTCTTTCTACACCTTCGGGAGTGATGGAAGGAAGCTATGGCATGAAAACCCAAGAAGGCGACAGCTTTGATGTGGAGATTCCTGCTTTTTCTCTGGATAGCCCCTATGAAACCGCAGTCGCACATTAATTCCTAAGTTTAGTTCCCGTGATAAATGTATGGGAGCGTCATGGTTTATTTGGTTATTAGACCCTCACTAACTCATACAGGGCAAGGGCCATGGCTACAGACACATTTAAAGTTGGAAATGCAGGGTCTGTGGGGAGTTTCACAAGAAAGTCACACTTTTCTTGAGTCAGGCGACGCAGCCCTTCTCCTTCTGCTCCCAGGATGAGGGCAATTTTACCGGGCACATCAGCTTGGGAGAGGACTTTTTGCGCTCTCTCATCAAGACCTACGGTCCAAAAGCCTTCTGTCTTAAGCTCGTCTAGTGTCCGGGCAAGATTTGTAATTTTCCAAATGGGTAAATGCTCAAGGGCTCCCGAAGCCGCCTTTGCTAAAACGCCACTTAAGGGGGGCGCATGGTGATCTGTCATGACAATACCAAAAGCTTGTAAAGCTCGTGCTGTTCTTAAGATAGCTCCGACATTATGAGGGTCGGTCACCTGATCTAAGATGATCAGAACACCCTTCTCTTTTTGGCGCAAGTCTTCAAAGGAAGGTTCAGGGAGAGGGGCGACCTCCATAGCGATGCCTTGGTGCACAGCTCCCTCTGGTAAGAGACGCGAAAGTGATGCTGCATCAATAATCTGATTTTTACAGGAGGGGGAAAGATCCTTTGCCAAGGATTCTGTCATAAACAGACGGAAACAGTGCCGCTGAGGGTTTTCAAGTGCGGCCCTGCAAGGATGAATTCCCCACAACCAGAGACGGGAGGGATCTTGGAGAGAGCGTTGAATCCGTTTCGCCATCAGTTTTTAACGGCAAAAAGAGCTTCAACTTCGACAGAAACGCCGAAAGGAAGTCCACTGACTCCCACAGCAGCTCGCGCATGTTGACCCGCTTCTCCAAAGAGAGCCACCATAAGATCAGAGGCACCATTGAGAACTTTTGCGTGGTCTTGAAACGTGGGTGTTGAGTTTATAAATCCGCCGAGGCGTATGCACTGTACAACTCGATTTAAATCCTCTTCGCATGCCACTTTTAAGTGGGCAAGAATATTAAGAGCACAGAGATGAGCGGCGGCTTGACCGTCATTGCTTGTAAGATCATCGTCAATCTTGCCAATATACTTCATCTCTCCATTCCAAGAGGGAAGCTGGCCTGAAATAAATACGAAAGACCCTACTTTCACAAAAGGGGAATAATTTGCAGCAGGAGCTGACTGAGAGGGTAATACAATCTTAAGTTGTTGAAGACGAGATTCAATCATACTCTATCCTTTCCATTTTGAAGCTCATAGATTTATTATCCTCAGTTACTTCTTCCCTAAAAACTTCATATAGGGTATACTCTTTTTCTTCATGTTTAGAAAGATTCTTTGAAATTTGTTTTTAGATTGGTCCTATTGCA
>JAIEOZ010000113.1 GCA_019750035.1 Alphaproteobacteria bacterium
AAAACTTCTTCTCCACGAACAAAAAGCCCTGTTTTGGGGGGTGGTGGGACTTTTTGACCTTTATTAAAATAAACTCCGGGGCAAAGTCCCGTTAAAAGGCTATGGTCACGATGTTCTGCGCACCATTCCACAGCTTTTGGATCATGAATGGGTCCATAATAAAGCATCCGTGCTAAACTCGTCATGTCTTCAATATTAACCTCAAATAAGGATTTAATCTCTTTTCCCATTTGAAAAATAATAGTCACTAACTTTAAATAATTCTTTTTAAAATCAGGAATATCTTGAGAGGGCCAAAGATTTGGAACGGTAGCATGGTCTTCCGGGTATTTGACATAATAAGACCCCTTATACGCATCGTTTACAGTATGATATTTTTCAATACCAAAAGACCACCCCCGACTATAGAAATCATGGGGCGTACATTGTGCTCGTCTCTCTTCTGAAAGGCTGATAAATTTTTGAGAAGACTCAATAAAATCCTCATACGCCTCCACAAAACCAGGAACACCTCGAATCGCGATAAAACCTTTATCGTGAAAACCTTGAATAATTCGATTTTTGTGAGGAGAAAGTGATAGGTAGTCGAATACTTCCATGCATAAACACCCTATTCTTCAGGACGGTACAGATTACTGATAAAAATTTAGCTTAATCAAGTTCCAAAAGTCAACACCATAGAGCATTTTCTATGCCAGAAAGGACTTATGTAAAAGTAAAAAACAATTTAATTTTTACTTTTGTTCTGAAAGAGTTTTCCTTAACTCATGAAGATCATCCTCTGTGAGGTTTGTGACTTTAATAATCATTTCATCACTTGCTTTTTCTACAATAAGACTTTTTGCTATTTCTATAGTTTTGTTTTTTTCCCCTTGTTCTATCCCCTTCTCTACTCCTTTCTCCATTCCCTTCTCCATTCCCACAGTTTCTGCAGCATCAAGATGCGCATGAAGATCTGCAAGGTTTTTTTCCTCTTCTTCAAGTCTTTGAATTTCAGCTGTGGTTAATTTAGAAATGGCTCTATACGCTACCAACAACGGATCTCCTTCTGTTTCTTCAACCTCTACCTTCTCGCCATCCACGCGTGTAAGAAAACGAAGCCATCTTGCAGAACTATGCGGTATGTTAGCAGGGATTTTTCCTTCAAACATCGCCTCTCTTAGCCCAACAAGGTCCACTAAAATCCACCGTTGTAAGGGAAAGTCATTATTATGAGTTTCTGTATGTTGAATTTCGTAAGGATGTATGAAATACCCTGGATTTTTTTTAAAAGCATCGTCAGTGTAATCAAGAAAGGCTATCGTTCTAATTGGACTTAAAGAATTATATTTTTTATAGCTATCCCATTTTTGTCCTGACTCTTTTATCATTGATGAAAGGAGATCCCATTGATGGTTAAGAGCTTTTGCTGAGTAAAGTTCAAGGCGCTTTGTCATTCCTTGAATCAACCCCTTTTGCATTTCTACGATGAAGGTTTTTCCATTGTTCGTTTGGCAGTGAATATCAAAAATGAGTTTTCCTATCTCAGCTTCTTTACTTGGAAATTCTTCTGAAAGATAGTCAACGGTTGTAATACGATCGGGACCTTGCAAATCCAAAATACTATTTAAAAGATCTATCAAACACGCAGGCTTTTTGAAAACTTTCTTAAACATAGAGTCATAAAGAGGACTACGAACTTGATACATTCTTCTTCTTTTCGGGGCTGTTGCAGTAGATGAATCCCCCTCTGAAATTTCCTCTATACTTCTCTTCCCTCCTTTCATTGCATAAGCGGACGTGAATTCCGCAAAATCAGCAGAAAGAAACACAACGAATAAGACAAGGAAAAACCCATAGATAGGATTCTTTTTCATGAAATTCTCCTTCTGAAGCAATAATTACACTTTAATATAAAAATATATTAAATGTTTATCAAGTGACAACACATGAAACGTTGAATAAATATTTTAGGAAGCCTATGCAGAAAATGAGGAGGAGCGGTCTTTTCTTTTACTTTCTCTTTAACGTTGGTACCCTCTATGCATTTTTATAAAGTAAGAGAAAAAACGAGGAGTTTTTTAAAAATATTAATTAATTAATTATTAACCTCTATTTGATAGATTTTTAATTAAAATATCAAACGGGAGTTTTTTATGAAATTCCTCACAAAATTAACCTTTCTGATGTCAGTAATAGGTTTAACTCTTCTCCAACCAGCACATGCTAACGAATGCAATCACTGCTTTACAGCTTTCTCAAATTGTACAAATTATTGCCCTCAGAGTTATTACAATATTGATTCTTATATTTGTTATTTAGGCTGTTTATATGATTTTCGCAGCTGCTCAACATCTTGCACACCATAGAATTGAGAATACTTAACCCTATATTTTCTTTAAAAAATCGGTATAATCACTTTTAATAACAATCGTTTTTTCAAAGGGAGAGAAGGAAGAAGAAATGGAATTTGATCCCGTCTTTCTGTCCCGTATTCAATTTGCCTTTACCATTAGTTTTCACATTATTTTCCCCTCCTTAACCATTGGGCTCGCCAGTTGGCTCGCTGTTGTGGAAGGACTGTGGCTTAAAACAGGAAATAATACCTACAAGGAAATTTATAAATTATGGGTAAAAATTTTTGCGGTAACCTTTGGCATGGGAGTCGTCTCTGGCGTTGTGATGTCCTATCAATTTGGCACCAATTGGTCTGCTTTTTCTGATAGAACAGGGAATGTCCTTGGTCCTTTACTTGCGTTCGAAGTTTTAACAGCCTTTTTTCTCGAAGCTTCTTTTTTGGGCATCATGATTTTTGGGTGGGACCGCGTCACACGAGGCATGCACTTTGTCTCAACGCTCATTGTCGCTGCCGGAACCGTCGTTTCCGCTTTTTGGATACTATCAGCAAGCAGCTGGATGCACACTCCTGCCGGGTATGAAATCCTTGATGGAAATATTTTTCATCCAACCGATTGGCTGGATATTATTTTTAATCCTTCCTTCCCTTATAGACTGTTTCATATGATCACAGCAGCCTATCTAACGACTGCTTTTTTTGTGGGGGGAATTGCGGGATGGTATTTTTTAAAAAAACAGCATTTGCCCCATGCCCGCATTATGCTGAGTATGGCGATGCTCATGGCTGTTTTCGTCGCTCCTCTGCAAATTTATCTTGGCGACTTACACGGCCTGAATACCTTAAAGTATCAGCCCGCAAAGGTTTCAGCCATTGAAGGCATTTGGGAGACAGAAAAAGGAGCGTCTCTCATTCTTTTTGGTTGGCCTGATACCCTCAATGAAGTGACAGACTATGCGCTTAAAATTCCCAAGCTTGCTAGTGTTCTGCTGACCCACAGTATGGACGGTGAGGTGAAGGGCTTAAAAGCATGGCCGAAAGACGAAAGACCGCCTGTTCTTCCTGTATTTTTTTCTTTTAGGGTGATGGTTGGCATTGGATTATTAATGGTTTTAACAGGATTAATGGCTATTATTCTTTATTTTCGTAAGGGATTATTTACACAAAAATGGTTTCATTATTGGTGTCTTGCGATGACGCCTGCTGGCTTTATCGCCATTTTAGCCGGTTGGTTTGTTACAGAAATTGGTCGTCAGCCTTATATTGTCTATGGGATTATGCGAACAGCCGAAGCCAGATCTCCTGTTTTAGGAGAGACTGTTTTTCTTTCCCTTATGGCATTTATTACCGTATATACGTTCATTTTTGGGGCGGGCATTTATTATATAGTCCAGCTCATTCGTAAAGGCCCCCCTTCAAAGGAAGGCGCCTCTTATGGATCTCATGATCTAAAAGCGCCGCCTCTTTAAGAACATTGAAAGGTTGCAATATGCTTGATTTTTCACCCTTTTTAGATCTTCCCTTGATATGGGGAGGCATTATTGCTTTCGCAATTTTTCTGTACGTTGTTCTCGACGGCTTTGATTTAGGTATCGGCATCCTTTTTCCTTTTGCTCCTTCTGAAAATTGCCGTCAAAAAATGATGAATTCTATTGCTCCTTTTTGGGATGGCAACGAAACATGGCTTGTCCTTGGCGGAGGAGGGCTTTTCGCGGCTTTTCCTTTAGCCTATGCTATTCTTTTGCCCGCTTTTTATATTCCTCTCACTCTTATGCTTTTAGGACTTATTTTTCGGGGGGTTGCTTTTGAGTTTCGGTTTAGAACGAATCCAGAAAAGCGACTTTTCTGGGATTATGCTTTTCATTTTGGATCGCTCATCGCAACCTTTTGTCAAGGGACCATTCTCGGATCTTATGTTGAGGGAATCACGGTTAGTGGGAGATCTTTTGCCGGACACCCCTTTGCATGGCTCAGCTCATTCTCACTTATGACGGGTGTGGCTCTTATTTTTGGGTATGCGCTTTTAGGAGCAACATGGACTTTGATGAAAACAGAGGGGAAAACACAAGATTGGGCCAGAAAAGTAGCTTACTATGCTTTAACCTATGTTGGCTTTTTTATGGGGCTTGTGAGTTTATGGGTGCCCTTTATCAACGATGACATCTTTCAAAGATGGTTTAGTCTGCCCAACCTCATTTATCTTTCGCCGATCCCACTGCTAACGCTGGGACTTGGTATGAGTCTTATAATAAGCCTGGTGAAAAAAAAAGAAACAGCTCCTTTCTTCCTTTCAATCTCTCTTTTTTCTCTGGGATACGCGGGGCTTGCGATAAGTTTATGGCCTTGGATTGTTCCCTACCAGATTTCCCTAAGAACCGCAGCTGCAGATCCCAAATCCTTGTCACTCATGCTTATCGGCGTCAGTATTTTCTTACCTGTCGTCTTAGGATATACGTTTTATTCATATTACGTTTTTCGAGGACGATCGAGTCACCAAGAGCTATATTGAGAGCTTACTATTTGACAAGTTTTCTCTTTAGGTTTGTTGAGGAGGAGATAGTCCTCCTAAGGTTATGTGATAGCCTAAAAGGTCAAAACCTTTGTGACTTCTCCCCATAAAAGTTTTCTCCGTCCTTAAAATCTACTTTCGTAGTAGGTCTAAGGAAATTTAGAAAATTTATAGGGATTCTTCAAAAATCTGATATATAATAGAAAAAAAGAGAAGCTCTTAATGAGGCCTATAAATTAAAATTTATTACTATTTTATTTCAAAAATAAGAAAAAAAGATGAACAAGAGATATAAATGTTAGGGAGGAAAACAGCCAAGATTCATTCTGTCCTTTATGTTTTACTTCTTGTCATGAAAAATTCCTTGTTGGCAGAACCGCTTACGCTATCTGAAGTTGAACAAATTACAATTTCTATTTCCCCCGAGATAGAGCGTTTAGAAGCCACCAGCGAAGCCTTTACCCAACAAGCGATTGCTGATGGTCAATTACCCGATCCAAAACTTATGGCAGGGGCAATAGATGTTCCTGTCAATACTTTCAGCTTCGATCAAGATGATATGACGATGGTAGAAATAGGCGTCCAGTAATTTTTTCCTCCAGGAGATACATTAGCAATCAAATCAAATCAAGCACAGGAAAAAGCCAATGCAGAGAAAAGAAAAATTGATGATCAAAAGGCTCTCTTAGTCCGCACTGTACGCGAAATCTGGCTTAACCTTTATTATTGGACACAAGCAGCTCATGTCGTTCGAGAGAATCAATCTTTATACCGCCAATTATTAAAAGCGGCGGAATCACTGTATAGCGTTGGAAAAGGAACCCTATCAGACGTTACACAAGCTCAATTAGAACTTTCTCGCCTCGACGATCAAGATATTCAAATTCAGCAACAAATTGATGTACTGCGGGCTCAATTAGCCCGTTATATAGGTAAAGCACAAACTAAACGACCTTTATCGCATAGTTTGCCGCAGTGGCCACACCCCCCTCCTCTTCATGCTTTAGAAGCCTGCTTGTCTCAGCATCCTTTACTGAAAGTAGATACCGCAAATATTGAAGTGGCTCGTAATGAAATTGCGTTAGCAAATGAGCAATACAAACCAGGTATTATGGTTGATGCAGGGTATGGCATTCGTCAAGGCCGCATGTCCTGTTGTGGCGGACGACGTTCCGATATGGTAACGGCGAGAGTGACAGTTGATTTACCGATTTTTCCATCCAACCGGCAAGATCGACACTTTCAGGCCACTTCGAGTCAATTGACAGCCACACAACTCGACCGGCAAACCCATCATCTTGATTTACTCAAAGATCTAAGAACGCAGTATGATCTTTGGCAACGTTTTGCCCAGCGTGAGAAACTTTATGAAAAACAATTGGTTCCTGAAGCCAAGCAAAACTCCCAAGCTGGTTTATTCGCCTATCAAAGCGCCACGGTAGAAATAGCGACAGTGCTTCTTGCTTTGAGTAGCGAATTAACGATCGAGTTGGAGCAACTGCAAGTTAAAGTAGACGGGGCTAAAGCAAGAGCTGCCCTATTTTACCTGGAGGGAGTGACAGGGTGAAGAAGAGTTTTTTACTTATCACTGTTACAGCTACTGTGATCTTAGGCGTCTTTATTGGATGGTACTCAGGTCATTTTACAGCAAATGTTGAAAAAGCCGAAAAGAAACCACTCTATTGGATTGATCCGATGGAACCTCAAATTCATCATCGTGATCCTGGAAAGTCACCGATGGGGATGGAATTGGTGCCTGTCTACGCCGAGGAAACAAAAGGTTCAGAAGCCCCAGGAGTCGTTTATATTTCACCTGCTGTTGTTAATAATCTCGGTGTACGCACGGTAATTGTTCACAAGGGAGCGTTATCAAGGAACATCGAAACAGTAGGTTACATTACACCCAATGAAAATAAAATTAGTCATATCAATTCATATGCAGAGGGTTGGATTGAAAAACTTCTCGTGAAGACCCTTGAAGACCCTGTAAAAAAGGGACAACTCCTTTTACAACTTTATTCACCGATGCTTGTGAACGCTCAGGAAGAATATCTTATTGCCTTAGAAAGTAAAAATCAGTATTTGATTGATGCTTCTTATAAAAAATTATTGGCATTTCGCATTTCTGATCAGCAGATTCAGCAATTAAAACAAACACGCAAAGCCAATCAATTCGTAAATGTTTACGCATTACAAGATGGAATTATATCAAAGCTCAATGTTCGAGAAGGAGCGCATGTGATGCCTCAAACTGAAATTATGAGTTTAGTCGATCTTACCAGCATTTGGATGGATGCCCAAATCTATGAAGACCAGGCCAATTGGGTCAAAGTTGGGGGGGTGGCAGAAGCTCGACTTCCAGCTTTTCCTGATAAGGTGTGGAAAGGGGAAGTCGACTACGTTTACCCCCAAGTGGACCCCAAGACACGCACCGTTAAGGCGAGATTTCGGTTCGATAATCCAGACGTTATTTTGAAACCCAATATGTATACTTATATTAAGTTACTTACGGAAATAAAACCAAATGTACTGACCATTCCCATCGAAGCGCTTATTCGGACGAGTAAAGGGGATCACGTTATTATCTCCTTAGGACAAGGACGCTTTGATGTACGTTCGGTGGCGACAGGTATAGAATCTGGAGACCAAGTCGAAATTTTATCTGGGTTAAATCCTGGAGAGCAGGTGGTGATTTCCGGACAATTTCTCATCGATTCAGAAGCAAACTTAAAAGCAAGTTTCCAACGGTTAGAAGGTCAAAAAGGAAGCGGTAGTGAAACTCAAAAAAAGTAAGGGATTATTAATTGCCCATTGAGAAAACTGATAATCAGAAAGACAAATAATGATTGCGGGGATTATTCGATGGTCGATCCAAAATCGTTTTTTGGTACTGTTAGCAACGGGACTCATCGTCTTATGGGGAATTTACACCCTTAAAAATATTGCTGTCGATGCCATTCCTGATTTATCTGATGTTCAAGTCATTATTAAAACGGATTTTCCGGGACAAGCACCGCAAGTTGTCGAAGATCAAGTCACTTATCCCCTGACGACTACGATGTTAGCTGTACCAGGGGCCATCACAGTGCGAGGAGAATCGAGTTTCGGAGTTTCCTATGTTTATATCATTTTCCAAGATGGAACGGATCTCTATTGGGCGCGCTCGCGTGTCTTGGAATACTTAAGTGAAGTTACGAGTCGATTACCTCCAGAAGCACGCATAGTGTTAGGGCCTGATGCCACAGGGGTGGGATGGGTTTATGAATATGCATTAGTTGATCGCACGGGCAAACATGATTTATCCCAACTCACAACTCTACAAAATTGGTATCTTAAATATGATCTTCAAAAAGTACCGAGCGTGTCTGAAATTGCTACAGCAGGCGGTATGGTCCGGCAATACCAAATTATTTTAGATCCTGATCAATTACGGGCTTATGGATTAACTCTCGATCAGGTTAAGAAAGCTGTTCAGAGAGGTAACCGCGAAGTAGGGGGTTCCACCATTGAAATGGGTGAAGCTGAATACATGGTGAGGGCGGGAGGTTATCTGAAATCCATCCAAGATGTCAAACAAGTTCCCGTTGGACTCGGTAAAAATGGGGTTCCTATCCTTCTACAAGATGTTGCTACCATCCAACTCGGCCCTGAAATGCGTCGTGGAATTGCGGAATTGAATGGCGAGGGAGAAGTTGTGGGGGGCATTGTCATTATGCGTTACGGGCAAAACGCCATGAAAACAATTGCAGGCGTAAAAGAAAAACTTGCTCAACTCAAATCGAGTTTACCACCTGGAGTAGAAATTATTGAGACATATGATCGTTCCAGTTTAATTAAACGGGCGATTAACACACTAAGC
Source organism: Alphaproteobacteria bacterium (assembly GCA_019750035.1). Lineage (GTDB taxonomy): Bacteria > Pseudomonadota > Alphaproteobacteria > UBA9655 > UBA9655 > UBA9655. The sequence goes on from JAIEOZ010000113.1 coordinate 8,704, forward strand.
GACAAATTAATTGAAGAATTTATCGTTGTCTCTCTCATTTGTATTGCCTTTTTATTTCATTTTCGATCTTCCCTGGTCGTTATTATCAGTTTGCCCATTAGTATTTTGATAGCTTTAATTGTGATGCATCTTCAAGGTATTAACGCGAACATCATGTCCTTGGGGGGAATTGCGATTGCCATTGGGGCAATGGTCGATGGTGCAATTGTGATGATTGAAAATGCTCATAAGCACTTTGAACATAATACAATGACGGAAGAAAACCGTTGGAAAATCATTCAACAGGCAACCCTTGAAGTGGGCCCCCCTTTATTTTTTTCCTTATTAATTATTACCTTTAGTTTCCTGCCTATTTTTGCTTTACAGGCCCAAGAAGGGCGATTATTTGCTCCTCTTGCTTTCACAAAAACTTATGCAATGGCTGCTGCCGCGGTTCTTTCCATTACGCTCATCCCTGTCTTGATGGGGTACCTTATTCGCGGAAAAATTAGGCCCGAACAACAAAATCCATTAAATCGAGCACTTTATGCCCTTTATTATCCAGTCATTCAAGTCATATTAAGAGCCCCAAAAACTGTTGTAGGCGTTGCTATTTTAATTGCGCTTATTGGTTATTGGCCTCTTTTGCGTTTAGGGGGTGAGTTCATGCCCAATCTGGATGAGGGTGACCTTTTGTATATGCCAACGACTTTTCCAGGCATTTCAGCTGGTAAGGCACAGCAACTTTTGCAACAAACTGATAAGCTTATTAAAAGCTTTCCTGAAGTGAAGAGTGTTTTCGGCAAAATCGGCAGAGCTGAAACCGCCACTGATCCAGCTGGCCTTTCCATGATGGAATCTATCATCCAGTTTAAACCCAAAAGTGAATGGCGTTCAGGTATGACTGAGGGAAAATTACGTGCAGAACTAGCATCACAGCTCAAGTTGCCAGGATTATCAAATGCATGGGTTATGCCCATTCGCACACGTATTGATATGCTATCAACAGGTATTAAGACGCCCGTTGGGATCAAAATTAATGGTACCGATTTAAAAATGATTCAAGAAATTGGTCAGAAACTGGAGAAAGTCCTGAATCGGGTTCCTGGAACCGTCTCTGTTTATGCAGAACGTGCGGCCAGTGCGCGGTATGTCCAAATTGATATCGATAGACTTAAAGCTGCACGTTATGGCTTAAATATTGATGATATTCAAGATATCGTCAAAACAGCCGTCGGAGGAATGAATATCTCTCAAACCATAGAGGGCAAAGAACGTTATCCCGTGGATCTTCGCTATCCGAGAGATATTCGTGACTCCCTGGAAAAACTTAAAGTGCTCCCAGTCGTAACCGCGGATGGAGCGACTATTCCTCTCAGTGAGGTCACCCAAATCTATATTACTGAAGGCCCTGACGTGATCCGAACTGAAAATACGAGCTTAGATGCTTGGGTATTTGTGGATATTGCAGGACGAGATTTGAGTTCATATGTCCAGGATGCCCAACGAGCGGTTAAACAAAATATTAAATTACCAGCAGGTTATTTCTTAATGTGGTCTGGACAATATGAGTATTTAGAACGTGCAAAAGAACGCCTCGCATTGGTTGAGCCTCTCACTCTCTTCATTATTTTTCTGCTGCTTTACCTTTGTTTTCGGCGATTTGGAGAAGTTTTTATTATTTTAGGAACGCTACCTTTAGCTTTGGTGGGCGGTATTTGGTTCTTGTATCTCTT
>JAIEOZ010000031.1 GCA_019750035.1 Alphaproteobacteria bacterium
ATCATCACACTCCGAAGGCGGGGGGGAGACAATTTTGAAATATTAGAGTACCCAATAGGAACAATCAACAGCTCGCCCATTGTTTGAATAAGAAAGGCTGCTATAACCCATAGGAGAGGAACAAGGGTATCTTCTTGATGACAGCCTAAAGCCAAGATCAAAAAACTAAGACCGGTCAGAAAAAATCCCGTGCCAATCTTTATTAATCCATCGATGTTTTTCTTTTTTTCAAGCACTTTTTCCGAAAATAAAACAAGGAAAGGACTCAATATAAGAACAAATATAGGATTTAAAGAGAGTAAAACAGAAGCAGGAACCTCAATCCCTAGAATCTGACGGTTAACAGACTTATCAAAAAAAAGCATGAGCGAGCTTCCCGCTTGTTCAAAGAGAGCACAAAAAAAGGCAAAAAGAACAATATAAAGAATAATATTTAAAAGATCCCGCCTTTCTTGAGAGTTGGATTGATAGAATAATGTTCCAAAGTACACCATACTGCCCAAAGCAATGACGCTGATGAGGTGACTAAAAAACGTATGATATTTGAAGACTTGCTTAAGACAAAAGAGAAAAGCAAGAATGCCGATTCCTGTAAAGAAAAGATGAGAAAAAGAAATGTTTTTTAAAACATACCTTTCTTGTTTATAATGGACTTTCTCATAAAAAAAATAAAGGCCTCCTATCAACGTTACAATAATGAGACATAAACTGGCATAATACCCTCCATAGGTTTTACTGACAAACCCACAGAACAGAGGACCTATAAAGCTTCCAAAATTCATCACCATGTAAAAAGTAGAGTAGGCGTTATCTTTTGCTGGATCTTTTGGATTTTCAAAAAGCATGCCAACAGACGTTGATAAGGTGGGTTTAAAAAAACCTGACCCTAAGGCAATCAACGCTAAAGCGAAAAAGTCAATCTCTTCCACAGGAAACATTAGCAAAAAAATCCCAAGGGCTTGAAACAGCCCTCCCAGAATAATTGTTGGCTTTTTCCCTAAGTAATTATCTGCAATCCACCCGCCCATTAAGGATGTCCCATAGGCTGCGGTTAGCAAAGTGGCAAACAAACTGATGGCGTCGCTTTTTGATACAGAAAGCTGGGCAATAATATACAGAATAAAGATCGATTTAAGGCCGTAAAAACTAAAATTGTAGCAGGTTTGTGTTAAACATAAGCCTCTAAACCCCAGAGGGTATTTCTTAAAAAGATTAAAAATCACTTTCTTTATCCTCTCCTGCCCAGATCAATGGTTCAATGCTTTTCTTAGTTTTTTTCTTTATAACAAAAGATCTTGAAAAGCTACATTATCTATTTTAAATGTGAAAGAAAATAACAAATAGAGAAAATATATGATATACCTCCCTCATGAAAAACTTTCTATCCATTGGGCCCCTGATGATAAGCGTTTTTCTCTTTCTCTTCCCTGGGTATCGTTGGACGTGAAGGTCACTGAAGAAGATCAAGGATGGATCAAAAATGCCACCGAACACCTTCACGACTCTGCGTCTAACCAGAATGTCCAAAAATTTATTTCTAAGCTAAAAGACTATCCTATCTTTTACATCCAACCCAGGACTTTAGAAGAATTTAAGGGGAAAGATCTTCAAGTGTGCCCTGAATTAACAGTAGATTCTTCAACTCCTTCGGCTCTGATTGAAACTTTTGGATGCGAGATTGCGGAGGAGCTTAAAAAAGATATTCTGCCGGCGTGGACATGGAATTGGGAAAAAATTTTAGAAAAATCACGAATTGTGGGCACAGATCTTTATGATCCCCTTAGTTTTATTTCTTACTTATTATGCTATCGGTTAGAGTGGGAAAATACAACTTGGTCGGGTCAAGATGGATTTGGAAAATTTTTAGAACGCTTACTCCACTATGACGAAACCCAATTTTTTCAAGCCATGGGGTGGGTTGTCAAGCAATCATGGTATATCACTTACGAAACATGTCAAATAATGGAACCTGCCCTCATTCATTTTGAAAAAGCTCGAGAGTGGATTCACCATTATATTTGTGATGAAGCGGGGCACCATAAGTTTATGGAGAGAGTTTTTAAAGATATGGACCTCGATAAAAATGCTTTCCCTGTCGGAGCAGCGACAAAATGGCAATTGGATGCATTTGGTAAAGTATCAAGTTCTTCCCCACTGGCTTTTTCTGCCTTGATCAATCTTTTTGAAGCATCCTTTTATGAAGGCGAAGACCCTCTCTCTCGTCTCTTAAGGCTATCTTCTAAACCACAGGCAGCTCATGGCTATGATCTGCATTATAAAATCAATCAAGACAATCGCCATTGTGATATGCCGCTTCAGCTTGCGACCTACCTTGCGCCTCAAACCTATGCACATGCAAGCTTAACTTTAGGGTTATTTGAATTGACCCTAAATTTATTTGATCGCATGGAAAAAAATCTTGCGCAAAGGTTAAAAATGTGTTAACGAAAAAGATAGATTCTTTGTAATCCTTGTAAAAACTAAGTTAAGGAGGATCAAATGGAAGTTGAAAGCGCAAAGTTCCAAGCCATTAGAACTTGGTGTTATATTTAATTTTTTTTAATGAGAGCTTAGCCTTTATTATCTAAAGTACTTTTGATGATGTAGTTTCTCAGAAGTCTTTTATAAAAAAGAGTCTTTTTGTACTTAAAATGCTCTGTTTTTGTGACGGTTTTTCTTTATTTCTCAAGTTGAGGTACTACCTTGAGGCAATCTAAAAGTCCTATTTTATTAGGAACAAATTCTTTTTTGTAGATACCTTTTTAGATCCATCACGTCCTTATCTCCCTTGAGATAATCCTGATAAATAAAATATACTTTTAGCTTTTTACACTTAACATGGGGAAGGATGTTTATTAGTCTAGATTTTTTAATAAGGTCTAATTCGTCGTAATGACTCACAATACCGATCCCTTTTTCTGCGGCCCTGATCGCGCACTCAATTGAATTGGATGCAAATATAGGTTCGCGGAGTTGCCCTTCCGGCATGCCGAGTTTCAAAATCCAATTCACCTCAGAATAAGGGTGCTCTTGAGGGTGGGCATAACCAATGAGGCAATGATCATTTAAATCCTCAATGGTTTGAGGTTCTCCATATTGTTCTAAATATTCACGATTTGCATACAATTTTTTTTCAAAAGTAGCTAAATACTCTTGTTGAACATTTTGTTCTTTAGCAAGGCCCGGCATTTGCAAATCTATGGGGCGAATGGCAATATCCACGTCATTTAAGACAACATCAATCAAGAGATCGTCACCGATTAGCTCAAATATAAGATGGGAGTGAGCCTCATTATAATCAAGGATGAAGTCATTTAATAGGTAGGCCGCCAAAGCACGAGTTGTTGCAATCCTTATTTTTCGCTTTTTCCCCTTATTGAGTGTTGCGTGCGCATTGCGCGTAAATCCTTTAAGGCTTACAAAAGTTGTTTCGACAATGGAAAAAAGTTCTTCTCCCTTACGTGTCAGTTTGACGCCTCCACTGTGACGGGAAAAGAGGGGACATCCCAAATGCTCTTCAAGCAAGATAATTTTGCGACTTAAAGCTGACTGAGAAATATTTAAAAAGCGCCCTGCACTTACAAAACTTCCACATTTTGCCACATAATAAAAACTTTTCGCTTTGCCCCAATCAAAATTCCGAAAGCGAGGATTATCCGTTAATTCTAGGGCTTCGATCTCTTCAGTTGTCAAATTTTCTTTTATCTTTGACATGGTCATATTCTCCCCAACCCATAGCAAACAGAAGACTTGGAAAGGCATTTCTTTTTTTGGATGCTCTTGTCAAACGTTTCCTCATTGATAAAATTTAGTCTTGTTTTAGGTTACTTCGTTGTTTGTCTTTTGTTTAATCTGTTTTTTTAATTTATTAGTCTTTAGATTAACTGACTGGTGAATTTTTACAACCCTCTCCTGCATATGTTTTTATTTAAGGGTGATATACCCCCTATAACGAAACAATGCTTTAAAAAATAGCTCAAACAACTAAACTAGATAGAAGTAAGGGATCAGTGAATCCCTTTATAAGAGTATAGTTGGTAAATAGGTTGTTTGTGGTGGTAAATTTTCACTTGATAGGTGAAATAAATTGCAGAGTGTTCACTAGCCTCCCTGAGAACACTCTGCTTTAGCCTCTCTGGAACTTGGCTTCTGAAGGACGGATAATGGTAGTGGTTCCTCCTTCAGTCCCTCTCATGTGCTCACTCCAGAAAATTATAATACACTTTCAGGGTGTCATAGGCAACAGATTACATGGGAGTAAATCGTCGAAGAAGGAGAGATGTGTGCAAAATACTAAAGCTTGTTTTCAACCCTACGCGAACAGATATACTGTACCCTTTCGTTTGACAAAAACGACAGCGTCTAAAGACACGACTCCTCTCTCAACTTTACATTTTTCTAACATAAAAAAATGTACAAATTCGTACAAACTTGCTCTCGCTTCATCAAAAAAGGAACATTTCCATGAGCTTGAGCAGGAATTACCTCACAATAATCAAATTTCCTTTGAGGAAGCTTATTCTCAAGTCAAACGCTGTCTCTCACTTATAGAAGATCCTTTATGGAAATCTATCTGTACTGAAATGACAGATATGATGGGACCTTTTGCTGTTTTAAAAATGTGGGATAGCAGATTAGGATCGTTTTCTCGTCAATATAAAACGATGGATCTTTATTGCCAGACAGAGGAAGTCGCTCAATTTATCCGACAGTATTCTTTTGTCATTTTAGGAAGCCTTCAACGTTATTTTCCTATGATGAAAGACCTGCGGATTAAATTAATGGGCCTGTCCTACATACCCTGAGTTTGAATAAGGTGTGCCTCTCAGGTCACTTATATAAGGAAAGGCTTCAAAAACAAAACGCTTTCGTCGAATATTTTCGAGGGTTGATAAATTAGCCGAGGCATATGGGATTTTTAGCCTTTGTCTCCTTTATTATTTGGCTCAGATGACAACTAGATGGACCCTAATCCATTTTTCACAGGAACGGAAATTTCTATGTTTTCTCCCTCGTCAAAGCTAAGGGTGACATGAATAGTCTCTGCTTCTGAAAAAGGACGATTAATCCCCATGAACATCACATGGAGATCTCCTGGAGCTAAGATTAGTTTTCCTTGTCCAGGAATTTTAAAGCTCTTTACTTGACTCATATGCATCCTCCCGTTCTCTTCGATATGCTGATGAAGCTCCATGTGAGAGGATGCATCAGATTGAGCAGAAACAAGAGAAATTGGTTTTTCTGATGTGTTGACAACTTCCATGAAAAGGGCTGCATTTGGACCTGTTGAAGGACGTATCCAGGGATTCAAAATTTCTATTTTAGCAAAGAGAGGTGAGCGAGAGAGCGCGCTAAGAACAAGCAATATAGAAAGTATTTTTCTCATTTTTTTTCTCCTAGGTTGAATATTTTTCCTTAATAAAAAACACAATAAAACACGCCAATCCTAATGAAATACTGATAGAGCTAAGCGCAAAAGTATAATCAGAGCTTGTATAGGCACGAATGCCATTTATGTACTCACCATGCCAATTATAATCTAAAAGGTATCCGATAAAAGGCTGAAAAATGACGCCACTCAGCATACACAACATATTGTGAAAGCCCCCAGCAGTTGCGCTTGCTGACAGTGGATTTAAAGCACATGTCATTGAGAACCCTAAAAATTGACCTCCTAGACAAATACCAGCTAAAAACAATAAGGTAACAAGAAGCCAAAGGGGAAGGAATGGGATATAAAAAACACTTGAAAGCAGAACCAAAGCGCCAAGACCTGCAATGAAAACAGTAGGCTTGTAGGCTCTAAGGCGTGTACATAGTAAAGGAAATAAAGGAGACCCTATCCCAATTCCAACATACATCGCTGAAATGATACCTCCTGCTGTGGCTTTATCAAGTTGGTAAACAGACATAAGAAAAGGGGGGCCCCATAGATCGGCAAATCCTGAAAGAGGAAGGTACATAAAGGCTCCATAGAGAGCGATAAACCAACTCTGAGGTTTGCGGATGACCTCAATAAAGTTGGTGAGAAGGCCATGCTGTATAATGGAGTTCTCATTATCATTGTGACTTTTAAGAATAGCTTCTTCCAAAACTGGAGGAGCCTTATCTCTGATGATACCCCACCCAAGAGCTGCCAGAAAAAATCCAGCAAACGCAACAAGCCACATAGAATGACGCCACCCTGAAGCTTCAACAAGCCACCCCATAGGATAACCAGCTGAAACTCCACCCATTGTTCCCAGAAGAAGGGTCAATCCAATAACTAAAGGTAATTTTTGAGGAGGAAACCATAACGTTCCAAGTTTAAGGCAGCTGAGAAAAGCAAAGGCAGACCCAGCTCCAATGATTGTTCTCCCAAAAGCAGCGGTAGAAAGGGAATCCGCTGAAGAAAAAATGAGAGCCCCTAGGCTACAGATAATAGCTGCAAAAGTCAGCATGCGTCGGGGTTTAAAGCGATCCATCAGCGTTCCTACGGGAATTTGGAGAGCTGCATAGGCATAATAATAAAACCCCGTTAGAGCTCCCAGAGAACAAGCATCTACCTGAAAAGTCGCCATCAGATCATCCGCCATAACACCAGGGGAAACCCTTAGCATAAACTGATACCCATAAAAAAGAGCAGCGCACCCCCATATGAGCCAGCTTTTGGAGAAAAAAAAGTTGGTTGGCTGCCGCTTTTTTGGAGAGGAATAGATCATACCCTACACCTGTATTATTAAAAAAAAATCAACCATATAGATCCCTTTCTTAAAGATCAATTCAGACTTATGCTCGTTTTGGATAGGCTTCTTGAACAAAGAGGGAGGCTAGTATGGCTAAAAGTAAAGCAACGATCACACCGGTCAAAGCCATTTGATACGCAGCACTAGAATAATGTCGGATGCCGTTTTCATAGGCTTCTTTCCAGAAAAGATCTAACAACCATCCCATCAGAGGTTGAAAAATCACGCCACTGAAAAGACAAATCATGTTTTGAAAGCCAGTGGCCATGCCACTCACAGAAAGGGGATTAATTTCACACACGATAGAATAAGCCATAAATTGTCCTCCGAGCATCAAACCTGCGAGGAATAGAATGGCAATAACAATAGAATGAGGAAGGTCAGGACCATAAATAATAATCATAAAGGGCACTAAAGCGCAGATAGCTGAGCCAAGCAATGAGACCTTAAATTGTTTAAAATGATCTGAAAGGAATGCAAAGAGTGGGGTGCCAAGTCCAACTCCAAAATAGAGAAAAGATGTCGCGAGAGAGGCGGCTTGCTTATCCATATGATGAACGTGAGTCAAAAAAGGAACGCCCCACATATCGGCAAATCCTACCAAAGGCACATACATCATAATACCATAAGCAGCTAAAAGCCAGGTTTGCCGTTTTTTTAGAATTATTTGTAAGCCTTGCCAAAGACTTAAAGGAGGGTTCCCATAAGCATGATGTTGTTCAATATACGTGCGCAATTGTTGAGAAGGATGATCTCTAACAACAAAAGCAATGAGAAAGGCCAAAAATATTCCTCCTCCTGCGGTGATCCATATGGTCTGCCGCCAACCAAAAGCATCTACAAGAAAGGACATAGGATAACTTCCAGACATGGCACCTGAGGTTCCTAGAAGAAGGGTGAGTCCCACGACCATGGAAATACGTTGAGGAGGAAACCATAAAGTACCAAGTTTCATACAACTTAAAAATCCAAACGCTGAACCCGCACCGATTAAAAAGCGCCCAATAGAGGCGATCCAAATGGTTTCAGCGGTTGCAAAAAGGAGGCTTCCTCCTGTGCAGACGAGAGAGGCTCCTATTAAAAGATGACGGGGTCCGAATTTATCTAATAGAATTCCAACAGGGAGTTGAAAACTTGCGTAGGCGTAAAAATAGCAAGACGTCAACGTACCAAGCGCACAAGCATCGACACGAAAGTCCGCCATAAGTTCTTGAGTCATGACACTGGGAGAAACTCTCAGTAGGAATTGATAGCAAAAGAAAAGCGCTGCAGACGCCCACACAACCCAACTGCGGACTAAGGAGGGAGTCATGACTTTATCCTACTCATTATAATCTAAGGAAAAAATCCTATCCGAGTCGGGGAGAGGTGTAAAGAGAGTCTGCAAGACGTGACAAAGTTAAAAGCCATTAGAAAAACTTTTGCATTTTTTAAGAGACCTTGTTAAAAAGTCTATGAATTACTGAATTATTCATACGTAAGGTTCCATGTCATTATTACAAAATCCTCTTTATAAACGTATCTTGCTTAAATTGTCAGGCGAAGCTTTAGTAGGGAGTCAGTCTTATGGAATTGATTTTCCTACAATTTCTCGCATCTGCAATGAAATAAGAGAAGCCCATGACATAGGTATTGAACAAGCCATCGTCATAGGGGGAGGTAATATTTTTCGTGGTCTTCATGGTGAAACCCAAGGAATTGAAAGAACCACCTCTGATCACATGGGGATGTTGGCCACAATTATCAATGCCTTAGCCTTACAAAACAAGCTTGAGCAATTGGGTGCTGAAACCCGTGTTATGTCTGCTATTCCCATGCAATCGATTTGTGAGCCCTATATCCGGAGAAGAGCCGCCCACCATATGGAAAAAGGACGTATCGTCATTTGTGCTGCAGGAACAGGAAATCCTTACTTTACCACCGATTCCGCCGCGGCTTTAAGAGCTTCTGAACTTAATTGTCAAGTTTTGATGAAAGCAACAAAAGTTGATGGTGTTTACGATGTCGATCCTATGAAACATAAAGAAGCTGTATTTCATCCCGAATTGACCTACCAGCAAGTCCTAACAGAAAATCTGCGGGTCATGGATATGTCTGCAATTGCCTTAGCCCGAGAGAGCCAAATTCCTATTATGGTGTTTTCCATTCTTAATCCCCATGGAATTAGAGACGCTCTTCAGGGGAAAGGCCGATTTACGATCATTCGGTGAAAGGATGAATATTGAAACGACTTTCTGTAAATCTTTTTCGTGAATTCCCACCAGTATTTCTTTTATAGCTTCTTCTCTTCCTGGCTTCCCCAATCTTACTCAATTTCTGGTACAGTAACATTTTTTTCGGATATAATTTTCTTAACATTATTTGGGTTCGTTGGGTGAACTTTCATCCGTGCGTATTCTGGCTCGGCGTCATTAAAGTCAATCGCCTTTAAATCAATTAATACATAAGTATTTGTAATTGGCATCATAACCAAAGTTTTTTTTCCTTGAAATAATGTAAGTATTTTTACGTAATATTTCATGTCATCTAAGTCTTTAATCGAGCACCAAAGCGTAGGAGCAGCCCCTTTAAGAACGGGAACAGCAAGGGATTCAATTAAGGCATTCGCTTGATATAAAGCCATTTGCTTAGATGTAGGAGTGGGAAAGTTGTTTAAAAGTACTTTTGCTCTCGCAAATCGGGAAGGAGGGGTGAAGTCTCCAGGTGTTCCTAAAAGATTTGCTTCACCTTTATGTGAAACCTTTTTGTATATGGTATCATATTCATAAAAATTCTTACTAAACAGCTCATTAGGTTTTTCATTGTTTGCTAAAAGTGAGTCGTAATGACTTGCATTTTTGAGTTGCCAATCAAAGGTAGGTGCGTTTGTAAGAATATCGCCTGAATTTTCATAAATTTTGACTTGTCCATCTATAAATTCAATGACAGCACTTTCTCCTATTTTATCCCGAATGACACAATGGATGGGGAGATCCTTTATAAAAACACCACCAATGTACTTGACCGCAGATTGAACCCATTGATAAGAACGAACGAGGTGAAGGGCCTCTGAAACCGTCTGTGCTTGAGCTAAAAGAAAGGGAGCAATATCATAAGTAGCTATGACTTGCTTTTTATTTTTTGGATCATAGGCTGGATATTTTGTACCTGGAAGATAAAGGAGGGCAACCGAAAAACCCTCTGTGTTCATTCCATCAACGATCTTTTCTCCATTAAACGCTGCTCGACCAAAATAACCATATTTATTTTCCCAAGAGACAAGTTGCATGGCGGGAATTTGATCAGCATCAAGAATAACATCTGTCGTGTTTTCATCACCGATAAACCCGATTTTGTCTTGAAGAGCCAGATTAACAAGAAAATCGAATGTGCGTGCCACAATATGGTGGCCACCCATATTAATAAATACATCACTACACATAGGATGTTAACCTCACTGGAGTTGCCAAAGGCTAACCTGTTTTTTCATTGCATGTTCCCCCCTCAAAAATCTTTTAAGATACGCAAAAACTATATTAAAATCTTTCATAAATCGTTAAGAAGGCGAAATTACTTAAACCTTCAAATTACTTCCATCCGTCAAAACCTAGAATTTCCTTGATGCTATATAAAATTCATGATTAAAAGATTAAAATTTAGCTAAAAAATAAAAAAAACTGCGTATGGGAATTTCATCAAATGCGACCTTATTTAACAAAGAAATAAGCAGAGAAGAAATTTCAACCAAGCTTTATAAGAGTGAGCTCCCCAAAAAAAATGACGCCATCATCGATTCTCTCATTGCCATTGCCTTAGCCCTTCCCGGTGTTTCAGCAGCGCAAGCTCAAGATTCAATTTCTACAAGTCCTCAAATGGAGACATTCTATTCAACTTA
>JAIEOZ010000046.1 GCA_019750035.1 Alphaproteobacteria bacterium
CGAAATCTCGTCTCTGCCATTTCTAATGCAGGTGGATTTGGTGTTATCGCATCAGGTTCCATGTCTCCAAATCTTTTACGAACTGAAATTCAGGAAACTCATCTTCTCACTAAAAAGCCTTTTGGAGTCAACCTTATTACACTTCATCCCCAACTTCTAGAGCTGATTAATGTTTGCATAGAAGAAAAGGTAACCCATGTTGTCCTTGCCGGTGGACTTCCACCTGTTCAGGCGATTGTACAGCTTAAAAGCAAAGGGATTAAGGTCATTTGTTTTGCGCCCGCCCTTGTTTTAGCAAAAAAACTTATCAAACTAGGCGTAGATGCCCTTATCATAGAAGGCATGGAAGCCGGAGGACACATAGGCCCTGTCACGACAAGTGTCTTGGCTCAAGAACTGCTTCCCCACGTTACAGAAATCCCCATTTTTGTTGCAGGCGGCATTGGTCGAGGCGAAGTCATTATCTCTTACCTAGAGATGGGAGCTGCTGGATGTCAGCTGGGAACTCGTTTCGTTTGTGCCACAGAATGTACCGCCCATCCTAAATTCAAAAAAGCGTTTATTAGGGCACAAGCCCGAGATGCTACTATTTCTCCTCAACTCGATCCCCGTTTTCCCGTCATTCCCGTAAGAGCCATTGCGAATCAGGCCACAAAAAATTTTCTTGCTTATCAAAGAGAGCTTATCGATAAAGTTGATCGCCAAGAACTCAATCTAAAAGAAGCGCAACTTAATATCGAGCATTTTTGGGCAGGAGCCCTCAGGCGTGCTGTTCTTGAAGGTGATATTGAATGCGGATCACTCATGGCAGGCCAAAGCGTCGGAATGGTTACGCGAGAACAGTCTACGCAAGACGTCATTAATGAGCTATTGACCCAAGCAAAACAATCCATTCTTTTACGCTTCTCTCATACATTACAGCCCCAAAAATTATGCTGAATCTTGTATCTCCTCAATCTCAATTTCCACTCCACAGTCTTTTACAAAGAATCAGCGAGATTCTTCGTAAACCACAAACTCTTCCTTCACGACTGACACTGTCCTTAAAACTTATTGCGCAAGAGATGGGCGCGACAACCGCGCACTTCTATTTACTCACCCCAGATCGCTATTTAGAGATATATGCCGCTTATGATTCTCTGTCTCCTCCGAATAAAATCATTAGATTTCATGTGGGAGAAGGTGTTGTTGGGTTTATTGCAGGAATTGGAAAAAGTGTGATTTGCGAGAATATTGTTCATCATCCTAATTTCTTTTACCACCCAGGTGTTGCTGAATACTTAAACCTGGCTCTTGTGGGGGTTCCACTTCTCTCTTCTAAAGGAATTAAAGGTGTCCTTACTCTTCAAAATCCCGCTTCAAAACCTTTTGAGCAGTGGAGAGAAAAAGCTTTAATAAAAATTGGAAATTTTCTTGCTAATATTCCTGAGTTAGATCGCTTTCCAACTCTTAATACGATGGAAGGCAAAATTACAGGCATACAAACCTTTCAAGGAATTTCCTTCAATCCTGGCCTTGCCATAGGAACAGCCTTTGTCCATCAACCTTATTCATGGAAAGAAGCAGATTTTACCAAAAACATAAAGGATGAGAGTTTACGCCTTAAAATCGCTATCCGTCATATGATAGAGGCTATCGATCAGCTTGTGGAATCAATGCCAAAGCTTGACAAAGAAACTCAAGAAATTTTGTCTTCTTATCGAATGATCGCTTCTGATCGAGGATGGATTAGGAAAATGCAAGACTATATCCAAAAAGGATACACAGCAGAAGTTGCCGTACAAAAAGTACGCCACTATATGCGTGAACGATTTGCTCAAATCGGAGACCAAGTTTTAAAAGGTCGCCTTTCCGATCTTGAAGATCTTGCAAGTCGTCTTTTAAAGCATTTATCAGGAAAAGATTCATCTTCTGAAGACCTCCCTGAATCTACAATTTTAGTGGCGCGCAATCTTGGACCAGCTGAACTTCTGGACTATGACCGTCGCCTTATTAAAGGCCTTGTTTTAGAAGAAGGCGTTCACACAGCCCATGTTGCGATTCTGGCACGGTCTCTTGATATCCCGGTTGTTGGACGTGTGCCCTTGCTTTTAACCCACGTCGAATCCGGAGATAAACTAATCGTTGATGGCACAGAAGGAACTGTCATCGTTAACCCCAATGCCGAAGCGTTTCAAAAAGCACGTGTGAAAATCACCAAGATGAAAAAGTGGCAGGTTCTTAATAAAGAATTAAGCACTAAGCCCTGCAAAACACAAGATAACATTCCTATTAGCCTAACATTGAATGCGGGTCTGCCTATTGATTTACATCATTTGGAAGCTAATTTTGAAGGAGTGGGGCTATATCGAACTGAGATTCCTTTTATGATGCGTTCCAGTTTTCCTGATGTAAAAACACAAACTGAAATTTACCGTGATGTTTTTGAGCAAGCAAAAGATCATAGCATTACTGTCCGCACTTTAGATATAGGGGGAGATAAAATTGTTCCCTATATGTGGCGCATTCAAGATGAAAACCCTGTTTTGGGTTGGCGTGCCATCAGAGTCGTTCTTGATAAACCTGCAATTTTACGTCAACAAGTCCGCGCCCTTATCCACGCAAGTCAGGAAAGAGATTTGCGTCTGCTTTTTCCTATGATTTCCGAGATTTCAGAATATCGTGAAGTACGCTACCACGTTGAGCAAGAATGGACTCGCGCTCAAAAAAATCGGACACAACTTCCCACCTCTCTAACTTATGGAGTCATGCTTGAGGTTCCTTCGCTCGTCAACCAACTTGACTTCCTTCTCAAAGAAGTCGACTTTATCGCTGTTGGAACGAATGATCTTTTTCAATTTTTTTATGCTTGTGATCGAACAAATCCAAGTGTCTCTACTCGTTATGATGCCCTCTCATCCACTTTTTTAGCCTATTTACGGAGCATACGGCTAAAATGTGAAGCCTATAACATTCCTGTCAGTATTTGTGGAGAGATGGCAAGCAAACCCATAGAAGCCCTTGCCCTCTTAGCGATGGGATATCACTTATTATCTATTCCTGGGCCTTCCGTTGGGAACCTTAAAAGAATGATTTTAAGCCTTCCGTTAAAAGAGGCCGAAGGCTTCCTGATAGACGCCTTAAAAACTTATTCCCCCTCTTTAAGGTCAGCTCTTCTTTCTTTTGCAAAACGTCATAAGGTACTTATTTAACCAGAGTGATTTACACGCTTCATTTGAGTAGTCACACCATCATATTTCGTGTAGCGACAGGAAGTCGTACAACGAGACCATCTAATTCAGGACGCATAATAATTTGACAGCCAAGACGTGAAGTCTGTGTCAAACCAAAAGCCAGATCAAGCATATCTTCTTCATCTTCTGTTGCGCTCGCTAAAAGCTCGTACCATTCTGGGTCAACAACAACATGACATGTTGAACAGGCTAAGGACCCTTCACAAGCTCCTTCTAAGTAGATTAGATCACTATTTTGATGGGCGATTTCTAAAACAGAAAGGCCATTAGGGGCCTCAACTTCAACATGAGCTCCGTCAGGTTTAATAAACGTCATTTTCGGCATACCATTCTCCTTTCCCTTTAACCAAGATCTTATATAACCGAGTTCACTTCAAAGTCCAACCCGATTCTTTAATGCAGAGCTTATGAGAACACTAAGATTTTTGAAAAAAATTTATTCTTCTTTTCAAGAAATTGAAACTTATGCTTTTTTATTACTTATTTTCGCTAATTATTATCACAAAACAATAATTATATTTTTATAAAAAAGAAAAAACATACCCTGTCATACGTCGGAAACGATCCAATGCTGTCTTCGAAACGTATCTATCAACTGGTTAATTTCATCAGAGGGAACTCCCATCACACGAAGAACAGAGATTGCCAATTGAACTGTAGGTTCTACTGTTTCTGGAACAACAAGACGAGCGCCCGACTCAATAAGCTTTTCCTGATGCTTATGATCTTTAATCCGTACACATATGGGTACATCGGGAAAACGACGTCTTAGCATCATAACTGCACGCACAGAAGGAGTCATTTGATTGAGAGTAATAACCACAGCTTTAGCACTTTCGGCTCCCACTGCTTTAAGGATTTCATGACGTCGTGCATCACCATAAAAAACAGGATACCCCTTCTCTCTCCCCTCTGTCACGCGACGCATATCCGTATCTATTGCCACGAAAGGAATCATACGAGAAGCTAAAATTTCTCCTAGCATTTGACCAACCCGCCCAAAGCCGGCAATGATAATATGATTGAAGAATTCTCTCACTTCCTCAGTTTCTAGGTGAGGATCTGCGTGAATTTCATGAATTTGGAATCGATCTGAACACCATTTCCCTAGCATTGCAAAGAAAGGGGTTAAGGCCATGGAAAGGATAACCACTAAAAACAAGATCTCTGTAAAACCATAAGGAAGGAATTCTTGGGCAACACTCGGCGAGAAAATCACAAAGATAAACTCTCCTCCACCGGCAAGGAGCAGAGAAACGCGTAAACTTGTCGAGGTCTTTAAGCCGCTGATACGGGAAAGTAAAAAAGTTAAGAGCACTTTCAACGCAATCACAAAGAAAAGAATACCCAGGACTTTAGAGAAAGAGTTGACAAAAACACCTAAATTAATGCTCATCCCGACAGACATGAAAAAGACTCCCAATAAAAGGCCTCGGAAAGGTTGGATATCTGCTTCAATTTGATGTCTATACTCAGTCTCAGCTAAAAGAATGCCTGCTAAAAATGCACCAAGTTCTCTGGAAAGACCTGAAATTTCAGTAAGGAATGCTGTCCCCAAAATGACTAAAAATGTTGTAGCCATAAAAAGCTCGGGGCTACCACTCAACGCAACAGCTCGATAAAGAGGGCGAAAGACAAGACGCCCTAACCCAATAATAATTAACAAAACGGCAATTGCCTTCACAATAGCATAAAATAATTCAACAAAAATATTTGCGCCCTGAGTTCCAAAGGTTGTCGTTAAAATCAAAAGAAAAACAACTGCAAGATCTTGCAGGAGAAGAACAGAGAAAGAAACACGGCCAAAACGAGTAGAAAGTTCTCGCCGATCTGTTAGAACTTGCAGAACAACAGCCGTTGAGGAAAGCGCTAACGCTCCTCCCACTAAGATAGCCGCTTCTTTGGACAATCCTGCCCAAAGGGCAATAAATGTGAAAACGCCCCCCGTTAAGAGAACTTGGCTAATACCCAAACCAAAAACATAATTCTTTAAGGATTGAAGGCGTTGTAGGGGGAGTTCTAACCCTATTGTAAAGAGGAGAAAAAGGACTCCAATTTCACCTAAAAATTGTGTTTCTGAAGATTCCTTCACAACTTTTAAAACATGGGGGCCAACAAGCATTCCAGCCGCTAAATACCCAAGCATAGGGCTTGCTTTCATACGTCTGAATAAAAAGACAACTCCTACGGCAGCTACCAGAAAAGCGAGTATGTTATATAAATAATTTGTTTCAGCGACCACAGATAGGATTTTTCCTTTTTTTAAAAGTATACCCATCTCTTATAAAAAAGATAGAGCGCTGAGCTAAAAATCCTAGGTTCCATCCAGTTTTTGTAGCATACACACCTTCTCCAACACGCCTGTGTCATTCTCGGGCTAGAAAAGACTTGTTTTTTCCAATAAAAACAATGGCTTTTCTTGACCCGAGAATCCATATAAGAAACGGAACCATGAAATCACTGGAAAAATTATTGACAAGAAAACTTTTGCTCAACCCTGGATCCCCGGGACAAGAAGCGCTATGATTTTCTTCGAAAATCAATCACTTCTAGCCCAGGGATGACACAGTGAGGGAGGACGCCTATGGGGTTTCGTTAGAATAAACAAATGAAGAAAAACTGCTCCTTACCAAAACTGGATAGAATCTAGGGTTTCTTCACTTAAAATTCAGATTTGGAGGTGAGATTCTGGAGAACACCCTCTTCTCTCACTCAAAGGCGCACAGGGACTTGCTACACCAAAATCTGCCTATGCCTGTCGCAACGATTACGCCTCTGAATTGAGAAAGAAAGAGAGGATGTCTTCAGACTAGAAACCTGTAGTAATTTCAGTCGCTCGACTAAAAACATTCAAAAACCTCTCTTCCTACAAGTCCAGCCTAAAAGGCAGGACAGAATTCTTTATCGCCTTTAATTTTATCCTGGAAAAGGTTCCATTACATTATCTTCGTCAATAATAAGTTTTTCTTCTTGAGGTGTAAGAGTTCCCTTTTTTGCTTTTTGGCATTCTATCCTGTTCCGAGACTCTTTCGCTTTTTCAGCATTTATCGGTTCAGCATGCACTACAAAACCACAACCAATTAAAGCTAGCATAGCGTACATTGGCAAACACAACTTTTTTACATAAAAATTCATGAATAATATCTCCTCTAATAATTTAATAGGCTTCGTAAGGTTGTTCGCCCGTAGAATAATTACCAAAGACCTCATCGTCAATATGAACCTTTTTCAAGGTTTCAAGGTCTTGATATCCTCTTGCATGCTGAGATGAAGAATCCTCTTTTGTGCTGGTTGCGCTTAATCCCGGTGAAAGAATCATTAATAGTGCTAAGGTTCTATACTGCATGACCGCCCTCCCCTGCTGTCTGACTCTTAAGTATATCCTAGTTTTTGAAAGTTAATAATGAGTTTCTTTGAGGGATTATCAACACTTTAAAAGAAAAACTATTACCTATGTTCCCAGAACGGACCCGTACTTAATGGTAGCGGAGGAGGGATTTGAACCCCCGACAAACGGATTATGATTCCGCTGCTCTAACCAACTGAGCTACTCCGCCTTATGAAAATGGATAATGGTGCCCAGAGGCGGACTTGAACCGCCGACACAAGGATTTTCAGTCCTTTGCTCTACCGACTGAGCTATCTGGGCACACCAGATAGCTCTATAGATAAAATTTTTGGTTTTGTCCACCCCTGATGAAGAATTGCAAGAGATTAATTCTATTTTTCAAAGTTAAAAATAAAAAACTTTCTTATTTTTCTTTTGAATCCCCATCGGAAGGTGGTTTGTGATGAAATTGACGACGGCGCATAATTTCTTTAACCTTTTTTTCTTCCCAATCTTGATTAAAGAAAGGCACGCGATGGAACATAAAAGGAGCAACGCCCATACGATAAGCTTTAAAAATCAAGGCAATTCCCCAAATCACGATCACATATTTAGGCCAAAAACTTCCTGTTCTGTCAAAAGTTAGCCAAATTAACGTTAGAATTAAGGTCACGATCCCAAAATAGATAACATCGGTATAAAATCGTTTTAATACTTTGACTTTTTTACGAACTTCTTCTTCTCGATTCATGTGAAGTCTCCACTCGACAGCATAAAAATGCTTAATCTAGATGAAAATTATCCTATTAATAGTATATGAAAAAGCAATTTAAGAAGAGTTAAAACAAATTAAATAAAAAATATATTCTTATGCAGCCCTACAAAACAAAATTTTTGCGGCTCCTGAAATACGTTCGATAAGAAGAGAAAGAAAAGGAGGTAACGACAAGGATTCGTTTTTCTCCATTTCAATAATAACCACAGCTTCGTTTGCTAACCACCCATACATAAAAAGTTTTTCTAAAGAAGGGAGAAGAAACCCCTGATGATAGGGGGGATCTAAAAAAATAAGATCAAAAGGGACAAGAGGACGTGTGTGAAGATGACACGCATCATCCGCCAAGACGGATGACTCAGGAAGGTTAAATGCTTTGATGTTTGACTTTAACAAGGGGACAATCTCTCGTTCATTCTCGATAAATGTGACAGATTTAGCTCCTCTTGAGAATGCTTCAAGCCCTAAAGCCCCTGTCCCCGCAAAAACATCTAAGACCGTTTTATCAATTAAAGTTTCAAGCCCAAGAACAGGATTATGAAGAAGAATATTAAAAATAGTTTCTCGTGTCCTATCAGCGGTAGGACGCGTCCCTCTATGGGAAGGCACCCTAATCGTCTTCCCCCTATACTTCCCCCCTACGATCCTCATCAGCGTCTGAACTTAAAAGCTCTTCCAAGCACTGTCCGTTCTCAAAACCCATTTTCGGATAAGAAAATCAAGTGAAAGTTGGCCAGGACCGAAACAGATAATAAAACCAAGAATCATAGCCCAACAAAGATGCTCATTGGAGCAAAGGTAAGTACATTGAATAACCATCGCCATAATAAACATCGGGATTGCTGCAAAACGTGCCCCTAAACCAATAACGAGAAGAATGGGACAGGTAAGCTCTGTTATAGTCGCCAAATAGGCTGCAATTTCAGGGGAAATATCAGGAACTTTATACTCATTTTTGAAAAGCATCAGTGTCGTTGGCCAACTTTGAATTTTACAAACGCCTGAATCCCAAAAGACGCGTGCAATCCATACACGAGTGATCAAAAAAAGACAGGGCCCCACATATTTTTCAAGGAAAAAGAGAACGCTTAAATAAGCTCTTACCAAATAAGATTTTTGTATTGACTGCGAAAACGTCATTCAATGCTCCTCTTGCTCTGAAGTGAAAGTATACTCTAAAAACAACCCCTTTTGAAGGCAAAAGGAAAGAATTTCATGAAGTTGGATGGCAGTATTCTCCATTTTCTCAAGAACTTTAATTAAAGGATATCCTTGATGAATAAAGAGGAAAAAAGTAAATTCCGCCTCTGACAGCCAATGGATGTTAACGGATTGGCAGGGCCTAACAATCAAGGCATTCGCCTTTCGATTATCAAGCTCAACAGTATCAACCTCCCCTTTTACAACAGCCATCACTTGATCCAAGGGATAGGGTGAGGAGAAAAGCTGCACGGTGGGATGCAACTTTAAGCAAAGCTTGGCATAGCTTTCAGGAGCTACATCCTTAAAATCATGAACCGTTAAGGGTCGTTTATCTTCTAGACTGTATGCAACATGCTGACACCACTCAAGTCTTGCAAAGTCTGAAAGGTAAGCAAGGTTTTGAGTCGGCGAAAAGTGATCTAAAAAATCAGGAAAGGCAGAGCTCCATTTATCTAAAGTTCCCCCTATGGGTAGAAACGTTCCTGCTTGTATAAAGGCATAAGCTGCCCCATTTGCGCAATCCTCCCCAATTAACTTCCATGTCAAAGGGTAGCTTATCGCCAAAGCCTTTCGTAAAGCGAAAGTAATGTTATTATAATAAATTTCCAAACGATGCTTGGAAGAGGGGCCCTCCCCTTTTAGATAGTTTGCAAAAGAACTTCTTCCTTGATAGCTCTCAAAAAAATCCTTTTGTAGAGACAAAAGACTAACCATAAGCTATTCTTTCTTGCGGAAGATAACTTTCCGCTTTTAGGGCTTCTGCTTTCAACGTTGCAAAATCAGGAATGTCCTCATCCCACTCAATAAGCACAGGCGCATAAATTCCTTGTTGTATAGCTTGTTGGTAAAGCGCCCATACCTCCTCACATACACACGTGGAGTGGGTATCCACAAGAAAAGTAGCCCCCCCTGCAAATGTTTGAGAACTATGTCCTGCAAGATGAATTTCCCCCACAAGGTCGGGAGGAATGGCTTGCAGATACGCTCGCGGATTCCATCCATGATTGAAAGCTGAAACATACACATTATTAACATCCAGTAATATTTTTGCTCCTGTTGCACGACATAGCGTACTCAAGAAATCGGTCTCTGAAAAAGTTGAGCATTTATATTCCAAATAGGACGAAGGATTTTCAATGAGAATTTCCCGTCCTAAATAGGTTTGTGTTTCATCAACATGTTGAGAAAATAGGTGTAAAACTTCCTTTGTATAAGGAATAGGCAAAAGATCAGGAAGATAGCGCCCTTGAATCTTAGACCAAGAAAGATGTTCGGAAACCAAAAAAGGAGAAAAACGATCGATCCTTTTTTTAAGTATCTTTAAATGGGTTTTATCAATTCCATCCGCCGATCCTAGTGAAAGGCCAACCCCATGAAAGCTCAGAGGATAAGTCTCGCGGATTTTTTCTAAAAACATAAGGGCAGGACCACCCTCTCCAAAAAAATTTTCGCTATGCACCTCAAACCATCCCACCGCAGGTTTGTTTTCCAAGACGTAAGTATAGTGGGGCTGACGCAATCCAACACCAACTAATTTCTTTGTCTTTAACATACTTACTATCACGGAAAGTAACTCTAAAAAAGGATTGTTTGTCTAATGATTATACGACAAATACAGCTTTTAAGCTAGAGTTTGCACAGAGTTTGCACAGCCTAGCAAAAGCAAAAGCATACGGTGAAAGGCTGAGGTTGGAGTAAACCAACCCCAGCTTATTTATTGCAATTTAATTAAAACTTACCAGACTCTTGTTTATCAATTCCAGGTGCATTCTCTTTTTCACCTGCGGCATTTGATTCATCAGTTACATCCAGATGCCGCGGATTAGAGGTAGGTGGCAGAGGTTTTGCCTGCAATCCTTCAAAGGCAACAAAGCTAAAAACCGCAGCAGAAATGGCTGTTAAGATTGATTTACTCATATGTTTCTCTCCTCTATTATATACTGATCTCTCTATCACAAAATGACCTCACGTATTATTACCTATTTTAATTAAAAAAAGGTAAAATTATTTTATATTTATTAAAAAAATGCCCACATATTGTTTATAAAAAAGGATAGAGTTGGCGCAAACCAACCCTATTCAAAAATTTTAA
>JAIEOZ010000220.1 GCA_019750035.1 Alphaproteobacteria bacterium
ACTCCACCAAAAATAACCTCGCCGATTAACATATTAATGAGAAGAATCATTCCTCCTAAGGGCGAAAAACTATCATACATTGCGTTAGCGGGGCCACCAGATGTATCTGTTGCAAAATTTGCAAATAAAGAAGTCCCCACTATGCCAAACCGTATTTCTTTTCCTTCCAAATTACCCATGCCTTGACTCAAAGGAAGATGGCTTAAGAGAGGATTTGATTGAGATTCAAAATAATAAATAAAAGTCACCCCTATGATAGATAGGATGACCATGGTTGCTAACAGCGACCATCCATGTTGAGAGTTCTGTGTCATTTTACCATAGGTATAGGTTAAGGCAGCAGGGATTAGAACCAGACAAATAATTTGGAGAAAATTTGAAAAAGGTGTCGGATTTTCAAAAGGATGAGCTGAATTTGCATTAAAAAACCCTCCCCCATTGGTACCCAGAATCTTTATGGCTTCTTGAGAGGCTACAGGTCCCATGGCAATAGATTGTTTCGCTCCTTCAAGCGTTATTACATCAAGGGTAGAGGAAAAATTTTGTAGAGCTCCTTGAGAAACAAGAAGCAAAGAAAAGATGAAACATCCAGGCAAAAAAACATATAAAATGGACCGTATAAGGTCGATCCAAAAATTTCCAATCCTACAATCAGCCTCATCAACTGAGTGATGAGCAAGCCCGCGGGCAAGTGCCAGAAAAGCGGCTATGCCTGTTCCAGCAGCACAAAAGTTTTGCCAAGTGAGGCCTACCATTTGAGTGAAATAACTCATCGTTGTTTCACCACTGTACGCCTGCCAGTTTGTATGAGTTACAAAACTTATCGCCGTATTTAACGCCAAATCCCAAGGAACAGCGGGTAACTTTTGAGGATTCAGAGGAAGGTAATGTTGAAATATCTGAATAAGGAAGACCACAAAAATTCCAATGACGTTAAAAAGGACAAGAGAAGTTGTATAAGCCTTCCAATCTTGCCCTTCCTTTTTTATTCCACACAACCGAAAGATTATGTCTTCAAAACGTCTTAAATACAGGAAAGGAAAGGGTTTTTCATAGACGTTATAAAGATACAACCCTAAAGGTTTTGTAAGAGCGAGGAGAAGAATAAAGATAAACCCAATTTGAAGCCCACCGATTAAGGTCATTCTTGTTTTTTCCTTTTAAATCGATGAAATATTAATAAGAAAAAAAACAAGATAACTTAGAAGGAAAATGGCAAGAAAGAGACCAATACTATAGTCTAAGTCCATTAACGAGCTCCCTTGTTTTTTTTCTTATTATGCCAAAAAATAGCAAAGAAACCAAGTCTCTTGATCAAGGAGACTTCTGGCAAAAGTGTCCATTCTTTTAGAGGGCCCTATTCTTCATAAACTCTGACTTCACTTTTTTCTAGTATTCTCGCTCAATTTTGGCACAATAGCTTTCATAAAAACATTTAATTGAGGAGATCTTAAGATTGTCTGAAATTTATACGAAAATTCTTATTATAGGGAGTGGACCTGCAGGCTATACAGCCGCCATTTATGCAGCGCGGGCGAACTTGAGTCCCGTGCTTGTTGCTGGTCTTGAACCAGGGGGTCAGTTAATGATTACGACAGATGTAGAAAACTATCCAGGGTTTGCAGATGTCATTCAAGGCCCTTGGTTGATGGAGCAAATGCGCCTTCAAGCAGAACATGTGGGAACAAAAGTTATTCAAGATCACATCCGAGATGTCAATTTATCAAAGCGGCCCTTTATCTGTCAGGGAGAGGGAGGAACGGTTTATAAGGCTGAAACAATCATTATTAGTACAGGGGCTCAGGCCAAATGGTTAGGTCTTGAGAGCGAAATGAAGTTTAGAGGATTTGGCGTCTCAGGGTGTGCAACATGTGATGGGTTTTTCTTTCGAGGCAAGGAAGTCGCTGTGGTGGGGGGGGGCAACACAGCTGTTGAAGAAGCCCTTTATATGACAAACCACGCGTCAAAAGTAATTCTGATTCATCGGCGTGATCAATTTCGTGCCGAAAAGGTTCTACAAACACGTCTTTTCAAAAACCCAAAGATCCAAGTTATCTGGAATCATGTTGTAGAAGAAGTCTTAGGAAAGAATGACCCTCTTTCTGTTACAGGAGTCCGTCTTAAGAATACAATAACAGGAGAAATGCAAGAGCTTCCTATCGAAGGGCTTTTTATAGCCATCGGACATGTCCCCAATACAAAAATTTTTCAAGGGAAGCTTTCCTTAGATGAAGAGGGGTATGTTGTCGGATCCCCCCTCACAACTGAAACTTCAGTTAAGGGTGTTTTTGCAGCAGGAGATGTTCGCGATAAAGTCTATAGACAAGCTGTAACAGCAGCAGGGATGGGATGCATGGGAGCTCTTGATGCTGCCAGTTTTTTACAAGATGAGGGGATACCTTAAACATCAATGGATTGGGATAAACTTCGCGTTTTTTATAATGTTGCAGAATCGGGAAACTTTACTCGTGCAGCTTCGCGTCTACAAATCAGTCAATCTGCCATCAGTCGGCAAATCAGTACCCTTGAAGACCGTATCGGAATGCCCCTCTTTCATCGTCATGCACGAGGTCTTATTTTAACAGAACAAGGAGAGCTGCTTTTTCGTACAGCAAGAGAAGTTTTTTCTGAACTTGCTATGGTTCAGGCGAGAATCACAGAAAACATGAAAACCTCGCAAGGTTCTCTGAAAATTGCTGTAACCATAGGATTTGGGACAGCTTGGGTAGCCCCACGCCTCCATCAATTTTTGGCTCAATATCCTGAAACCCATTTAACATTAAGATTAAGTGACAATGCTGTCGATTTGACAGTCCCTGAATCAGATGTAGCCATCAGTTCCTCCGTAACAGAGGATAATGGATTGATCTACAAAGAATTATTATGTAGAGACCTCTTTATTTATTCAAGTCGCAATTATCTGTTAAAATTTGGAGTGCCCTTAAAACCTGAAGATCTAGATCATCATCGTCTTGTTGTCTTTAGCGATAAGGAAATGTTACCCTTTGATGATGCAAATTGGCTTTTAACATGCGGAACGCCCCCCGGTGTAAGACGAGAACCCTATCTTTCCATTAATAATTTATATGGGGTGGCTCGAGCCGTTGAGGCAGAAAGTGGAATCGGGTGCTTGCCTACCTATATTGCCGCAAAATGTAAAAATCTTGTTCAAATTCTTCCTGAAATAAAAAGTCCTCATGTGCGATTTTATTTTATTTATCCTCGCCAGTTGAAAGACTCAAAAAGGATCGAACAACTTTGGACGTTTTTGAGCCAAGAAGCCCGAAGAGAGGAAGCCATCATGAGGGAATCTTCATCATGACCTATGAGCTTATTTTTTTTGAGAACATAGGAAGAGTAGCCGTCATAACCCTGAATCGTCCTCACGCACTCAACGCACTTTGTGATAACCTTATCAAAGAATTAGGGCATGCCTTAGAGAGCTGTGAGGAAAATCCTGAGACTCATTGCATCGTCTTAATGGGATCTGAAAAAGCTTTTGCTGCAGGCGCAGATATCAAGGAAATGCAATCTAAAACCTATATGAATGCGTATTTAGAGGATTTTATTACGAAAGGGTGGGAGACAGTCAGTGCCTGTCGCAAACCTATTATTGCTGCAGTTTCTGGTTATGCTCTCGGGGGTGGATGCGAGATTGCCATGATGTGTGATGTCATTATTGCATCCGATACAGCCCTGTTTGGTCAACCTGAAGTTACCATTGGAACGCTCCCAGGGGCTGGAGGGACTCAGCGTTTAACCCGCGCTGTGGGAAAATCAAAAGCCATGGATTTGTGTTTAACGGGTCGTCTGATGAACGCAAAGGAAGCTGAACAAGCGGGCCTTGTGAGTCGTGTTGTTCCTGCAGATAAGCTGAAAGAGGAAGTGCTTGCCGTTGCTCAAAAAATTGGGTCCTATTCTTTACCGATTGTAATGATGATTAAGGAATCGATCAGGCGAGCTTTTGAAACACCTCTTTCCGAAGGTCTCCTGTTTGAGAGGCGCCTTTTTCATTCTACCTTCGCTCTCGAGGATCAGAAGGAAGGGATGGCGGCCTTTATGGATAAAAGGTCTCCTGTATTTAAGGATAAGTAGGATTTACGCCTCTTAACTTTATATTAACAAAGGACTCTTACTCTACTGCTCAGAAAAAAATAAATAAGGAGAACACTATGTCAGAAGAACCAATCGTCATTGTTGCCGCTAAACGTATTCCTACCGGTTCATTCCAAGGTGTCTATCAAAATATGAGCTCAATACAACTCGGTACAACAGCCATAAAGGGTGCTTTAGAGGCTGCAAAAATTTCAGGAGAAGATATTGATGAAGTCCTCATGGGGTGTGTACTGCCTGCTGGATTGGGACAAGCACCCGCACGCCAAGCCGCACTCCATGCCGGACTTCCTGAAAAAGTGGCCTGTGTGACACTCAATAAAGTTTGTGGATCTGGTTTAAAGTCGGTGATGTTGGCCCATGATTTAATTCGAGCAGGCTCTGTAAACATTGCAATTGCAGGGGGAATGGAAAGCATGACAAATGCTCCCTATCTGTTGCCTGGGGCTCGCGCAGGCCTGCGTATGGGCACTCATCAAGTTCTCGACCATATGATTCTTGATGGCTTAGAGGATGCGTTTACAGGAGGCACCTCTATGGGCATTTTTGCAGAAAAAACGGCTGAAAAATATGGTTTCACCCGAGAACAGCAAGATGCTTATGCTATTGAAACAGACAAGCGGGCCCTTGCCGCAATGGAAAAAGGTTACTTTAAAGAAGAAATTCTGCCTGTCTTGGTCTCCACGAAAAAAGAAACGATCACTGTCGATGAAGACGAACCGCCTAAAAAAGTTAATTTTGACAAAATTCCTCTCCTTAAGGCAGCCTTTAAAAAAGAGGGGACGGTAACAGCTGCTAATTCTAGTTCAATCAGCGATGGGGCTGCCGCAGTCGTCTTGATGAAAGAAAGTGAAGCGAAGAAGCGACACCTTAAACCCCTTGCCAAAATTGTTGCCCATGCCCAGCATTCACGCGAACCTGAGTGGTTCACGCTGGCTCCTAGTGGGGCTATTGAAAAAGTCTTGAAGAAAGCTGGTTGGAGCAAGGAAGAAGTTGATTTTTATGAAATTAACGAAGCTTTTGCCGTTGTGGTTATGGCCGTTATGAAAGATTTGGGACTCACGCACAAGAACGTCAATGTCCATGGGGGTGCTTGTGCGCTCGGTCATCCCATCGGCGCAACGGGAGCAAAACTTCTCACCACACTGCTTTATGCTCTTAAGACTCATAACAAGAAAAAAGGTGTGGTCTCAGTCTGCATTGGTGGTGGCGAAGCGGTTGCAATGGCTGTTGAGAGAGTAAATTAATTACTCTTCGTTCCTATTGTTGTTTTTATCATTGATGATTGTGTGAGGGTTTGATGAACGGGACATTTCATAGCGATCCGTAAAAGATCTTGTTTTTGGTCCGAGTCAAGCTCTCCCTCTAAATGGAGAGTACAATGAATCAAATCAGTTTTTTCGTTTTGTTCATTGTCAACTTTTTGGTGATCTAAGGTGACGTGTATGCCTTTTAAAGGAATGTTCTTTCGTAGAGCATACATCCTTAAAGTAATGGAGGTACAAGCTCCAAGACTGGCTAAAAGGAGATCATAAGGGTTTGGCCCCTTATTATTTCCTCCAACTTCTTCTGGTTCATCAGCAAGAAGGCTATGTTTTCCCATTTGAATCAATTGGGTGAATTTTCCTTCTCCCGTTTCAATTACTGTAATTTCGTTTTTGTTAAAAACTCCCATTGTTCACCTCTCCTTTTGTTCTCTCGTTGTAAGTTTAAACACATCCTTTGCAATAATGATTTCTTCATTGGTTGGAATGACCCAAACAGAAGGTTGTCTATTCTTGGGTGTACTGATTTGGCGGGCTCCATTGGGCTTGGATGAAGAATTGAGAGCTTCATCAAGTTCGATATTCAACCATTTTAATCCATCACACACTTTTTGACGAATCATCGGCGCGTTTTCACCAATTCCTCCTGTAAATACGAACATATCAAGCCCTCCCAGAGCGGCGACCAATGATCCCAATTTTCGTTGGATGTGATAACAAAAATAGTCTATGGCCTCACTTGCCTGAGGGGTTTTAAGGCTGAGCAACTCCCTCATATCATCGCTGGCGCCTGAAAGGCCGAGAAGTCCTGATTTTTTATAAAGAAGATCACTCACACCTTGGATTGAATATCCCTTTTCAGAGATAAGATAAAGAATGACGCCTGGATCTATACTGCCACAGCGTGTTCCCATAGGAAGTCCATCCAATGCTGTTAACCCCATCGTCGTTGCAATGCTCTTCAAATCTTTAAGAGCGCATAGGCTCGCTCCATGACCTAAGTGGGCAATGATAACTCTGCCACTTGATTTATCTCCCATCAATTTGGGTAAGGCTTCCGCTATATATTGATAGGAAAGACCATGAAAGCCATAACGCCGAATTCCTTCATCCCAAAAGTGTTGGGGAAGAGCAAAAAGAGTCGCTAAACGGGATTGCGTATGATGAAAAGACGTATCAAAGCAGGCGATTTGAGGAAGGGTTGGATGTAATGATTGTAGTGCGCGAACTCCCGCTAAATTATGGGGCTGATGGAGGGGAGCTAAAGGAATGAGAGTATCTAGATAATTGAGAACACTTTGATTCATTCGCACAGACTGAGGATAACGCTCTCCCCCATGAACGATACGATGACCGGCAGCTGTTAATTGAATGTGAGGATAAGTTGTTTTTATCCACTTAAGCAGATAACGAAAAGCCGTTTGGAAATTAGCACTGTCGTCAATTATTTTGTCTTCAAGGCTGCTTTGATCATCATAGGCTAAAAAATGAAGTGTATTGGGCAGTCCCTCGAACTCTCCTTTACAGAGAAGAGTGGGATCGCTTGAATCCTTCCCCATCGAGTAAAAAGCAAACTTTATACTTGATGATCCAGAATTAAGGGCAAGTATCGCTTTCGTCATCTTTTTTTTAATCTTGAAGTATGATTCTTACAGACCATGATTGCCGCGAGCGCACTTGAAGCCAAACGTGTAAGAGAGGTATCAGAACGGCTCGTCAAAATAATAGGTACCTTAGCACCTAGAACAATTCCAGCACTTTGAGCATCACTTAAGTACTCAAGTTGTTTAACAAGCATATTCCCTGATTCTAAATCAGGGGTGATAATCACATCCGCTTGTCCTGCAACAGAAGAAACAATTCCCTTAATCTTTGCGGCATCTTTTGAAACAATCGTATCGAATGCGAGGGGTCCATCTAAAATTCCCCCTTTAATTTGCTCGCGATCTGCCATTTTGCAAAGAGCTGCTGCATCAAGAGTGCTTTGAATTTTAGAGGAAACGGTTTCGACAACCGAAAGTAGAGCAACTTTCGGACAGGAAATACCTATAGCCACTGCGATATCAATTGCATTTTGAATGATGTCTTTTTTGTCTTCAAGCGTTGGATAGATATTAATGGCTGCATCACTAACGAGAATTAATTTTGGGTAGCTCGGAACATCCATGACAAAAACATGGCTCATCCGACGTTCGGTGCGAATCCCAGAGACTTTATTTAAAGCCGCATGCATCAGCTCATCGGTATGCAGGGCTCCCTTCATCAATGCTTTTACGTGACCCTCTCGAGCCAGAGACACACCTTTTTCGGCTGCAGCATGGCTATGGGGAGTTGAAATAATTTCATAGGGACTTAAGTCAATTTTGAGTTTATCAGCTACAGCATGGATTTTCTTTTCTGGACCAACTAAAATAGGAATAATAAGATTTGCTTGAGCCGATTCAATGGCTCCTAATAAAGAGACTTCATCAACGGGGTGAATCACTGCAGTTTTAACTAATTCCACATTGTGGACAATTTTGATGAGTTCTTCATAAAGCTTTTTAGGTTTGTGAAGAGTGACTTTGGAAAGTTCCATTCGTGGACGTCGAATTTTTGTCGTAGGGGCCCGAACGACAGACGTTCCATTCGTGACCTCTTCATCCTTCTGATTTGTTATTGAACAAAAAAAAGTGATGTCCTTATTTAAGGGATTTTTTTCTTTAGCCGTAATTCTGACAGTTACAGTGTCTCCTATGCCTATTGGTTTTTTAAAATTTAAGGATTGCTCAATATATATGGTTCCTGGACCTGGCAGCTCGGTTCCTAAAACCGTTGAAATGAGAGACCCTCCCCACATGCCGTGAACGACAATTTTATGAAAAAAATCACTGTGCGCAAACTCTTCATCCACATGAGCGGGATTCACATCTCCTGATATGACAGCAAATAATTCTATGTCATTGCTTGTCAGGGTGCGCACAAGTTCGGCGGATTCCCCAACTTTAATTTCATCAAATGTCTTATTTTCAATATATTCCATGTCCTATCTCGCCGTATACCCTCCGTCAATGACAAGTTCACTGCCGGTCATTAATTTGGATTCGTCTGAAGCAAGGTAAAGAATTCCGTAAGCAATATCATTAGGTTCTCCTATATGACCGAGGGGAAGTAAGCTCCCTAAATGCTTACGATAGGCTTCAACGCCTTCAGGAAATTGTTTTCCAAGGCTTTCAGTAAAAGATGTCCAGATAAAACCAGGGTGAATGGAATTGACTCTTATCTTATCTCTTGCATAAAACATGGCATCTGTCTTCGACATCAATCGAACAGCTCCCTTAGAGGCGTGATAGGGAGGGAGATCACGAGCACCGACAAGTCCATAGATAGAAGAGAGGTTGATAATGCTCCCTCCTCCATTTTTTTGTAGGTAAGGAATGACATGCTTTGTGCAGAGAAAAACACCCTTAACATTGACGGCCATCACAGCATCCCATTCTGCTTCACTAATTTCATGGGTGGGTTTATTAACGCCGGCTATTCCTGCATTATTAACTAAAACATCTATTTTCCCGAACTCTTTGTTTATTTCGCTAAAGACTTTTTGGACCTCTTTTTCATCTGACGTATTCAAATGCCAAAAATGTGCATGGCCACCTTTGTCTTGAATGTCTTTGATAACCTCTTGACCTTCTTTTTCATTAATATCTGTAACTGCGACCTTTGCACCGTGTTGAGCACATAATAAAGAAGCTGCTTTACCGATTCCTAAAGCTCCTCCCGTAATGATAATTGATTTGTCTTTTACTCTTTGCATCTGCATTTCTCCATTTTCTGTTTATGATATTAAAAGTTTTTTAATTTATCCTTAAAATAAACGCTTGTTTTGATAATAAAACTCAATATGGAAAAAAGCACGTCTTATGATGAGAAGTGCAGCGAACTATGGCATACTACTTTGCGAGGATTAGTAAACATAAGAGTTCAAAGATGAAAAATCTAAAAGGTAAAAAGGGATTAGTCATAGGTATTTCTAATGAGAATTCTATTGCTTGGGGATGTGCTAATGCTTTTCACCAAGCAGGAGCCGAACTGGCCATAACCTATCTCAATGAGAAAGCTGAACCTTACGTCCGACCCTTAGCGGAAAAAGTACAAGCTCAAATTATCATGCCTTTAAATGTTCAAAATGAGATACAAGTGGATGCTTTATTTAAGGCAATAAAACAAAAATGGGGAAAGCTTGATTTTCTGCTCCATGCGATTGCTTTTGCTCCAAAAGAGGATTTGCAAGGAAGGGTGGTTGACTGCTCTCATGAAGGTTTTCTAACGGCGATGGACATTTCTTGTTACTCTTTTATACATCTTGCGCGTTTAGCTGAACCTCTCATGATTAATGGGGGTGTTCTGCTCACAACAACCTATTTTGGAGGTGAAAAAGTTGTGAAACACTATGGAATCATGGGACCCGTCAAAGCTGCCTTAGAAGGAGTTGTAAAATACCTTGCAGCAGAGATGGGTGAGAAAAAAATTCGTGTGAATGCCCTTTCTCCAGGACCGATTGTCACCCGTGCCGCAAGCGGTATTCTTAATTTTGAAGCCCTCGTTCAACTCGCACGTCAAAAATCTCCTGAACACGAAAATATTTGTATTCAGTCTGTGGGGGCCTATGCACGATTCTTAGTAAGTGATGAAGCCCACCTTGTCACGGGTAGCATCATCTATATCGATGCGGGATTTAACATAATGGCGCTATAAAAAAGGATCACAATGGCTAATCCTTCTTAGTGTTCATTGGAGTCTCATCAAGAACACTTCAAGTACTATGAGAATATGGTGAATTTTAGGAACGTAAAGGACGCCATAGAACGTCTTAAAGTAATTGTTTATTTTTACATGCTGTAATTGGATACTCTTTAAAAAGTGAGGGGTACTGAGAAAATTGAGTTTTCATAACATTTCCCGTATATAGAGGCTAGGAATTTCATCCTCTGAACGATGCTCTTCTAATTTTTCTTCAAGGGTAGAAAGAGAAAAAGAGGGCTCTTCTACCCAGGGTATTGTACCTGGTTCTTCATCAAGCGAGCTTTTATCATAAGCGACATGATAAGAACCAAGTATACCTCCTAACCTCCAATTGGAAGGAAAAGAAGTTACATCGCTCTGTAGTTTAACCGACATTAGTAGTTTTGGAATAAGATCAGTTAAGGTATATCGACACATATCACAAAAATTGAAACGCGAGTGAATATGGAAAAACACCATTTTCGGATTGAGCTCTCCCCCAAGATTTTTTAGAGGATGCCAATTAAACTCATCTGGGTTAAGGATGGCATCGGATTTATCTCCACTGCT
>JAIEOZ010000319.1 GCA_019750035.1 Alphaproteobacteria bacterium
CAGCCATTTCTTTTTTCAACTTGTTTTGCTTAGTACCCGTCACTTTTTATAATCTATTGAAAGAAAATATAAATCTCCTCAGTCTCCTCAGTGTCATCCCCTTGACACGCGGGGATCCACACATGAGTTAAGCCTGAACAATGTGTGAATTATGAAATACAGTATTTTAAACGATCTCTTTTTTTCAAAGGGCGATTGGATCCCCGCCTTCGCGGGAATGACAATGATGGTGTTTTATTGTTGTTATTCAACGTGTTATACAAAGTGACAGGTCGTGAGCTTGTTTTGAATGAAATGAAGTATCCTCAATCAAGAGACAAAAAATTGTCAAATATTAAGACCTTAACTTGTTTTAATTGAAATCAATTTTATATATTGATATTTTTTGCAAAATGAGTAATCTTAAAATACTATATACAGATAAGATGTATATAAGTTTAAATAATTCAAAAATTACTTTACAAGTAAAGTAATTATAATTACACTAGGAACTAGTGGTTAAACTATATAATTTAAAATAGGTGATAGTATGAAACGTTATTATGCTCTTTTAACTCTCTCTTTTCTTTCAACCAGTTCCCTTTTAAAGGCAGGGTTTAACCCTTTGGAACTCTTAGATCTCGGTGATATAGAAAAAGCAACAAAAATTGCTGCAAAAGTCAAAAAACTTAAGGTACATGAGTCTTCTAGCAAAGACGAAGTCTTTTCTCAAGCCTTACAAGCAAAGAGACAAGCTGTTGAAGCTCTGGCACAAAATCAATTAGATGCGATTCAATCTTATTATGAGGCCAAAGAGCTCACCTCTGCAAGAAGGAAAGCGCTTGGACTCCCTACAATACGTCAGCGTGTGGAGTCACTCATTAAACAGAGAGAAAAAGCAGAGGACGATCTCCGTAAGATAAATCATATATTTGATCAAGACTCTGAGCAAGGAGAGACTCTCGATCTAGCCATAAACTACGTTGGTAGCTTATGGGATCGGAATAATGAAACTCAACAGGAGGCAGCCCTTAATTACTTGATGCTTCAACCCAAGTTGACTCTCATTTTTGAAGAAGCTGAGGCTATGAAACAGAGGGCTAGGGAACTACTCGATCCGACAAGAAGAAAAGACTTAAAAAAACAGATGATAAAGCTAGAAAATGCCCTAAATACTCCGTTTTTTGAGGAAGAGGAAAATAGGGAAAAAAGGGACTTTATTTATCACGTTAAGTGGCTTTTAAACCCAATTCTTAGTAAGGATTATGATGACGATGATCCTCTGCGTTATGCTTTACTATATTTGCGTGATGCCCATAAGGTCTTGGAAGCATTACCTTCGGAGCAAGAGATTCAAGCAGCGAATGGGAGACGAGTCTTTGGTTTTATCGGGGACGAGGCGGCTGCTTTCTTTCTCATCAATGATGTATTAAAGGCGAAGACTCCCATTGAAGGCCACCCACTGTACCCATGCTTGAAGCAAAAGTTGCAACCATTTGTTAAGAACGCTGTTCAGCAAGGGCCTGCTAATTTCCCTCAAAATGAGGAAAACAGAAAAGTCATTTTCCATAATAGAGATAGGGAACAGGCCTTCTTAAGATATGGTTTTTTCCCAGATCAGGATAGTTTCTTTTATGGCATACAAATGACTCGTCAGAATTTCTTAGACCAGCTTCTCGCTGCAGGAACACAAGCTAACTATCCCGAAGATATTCGGAATATTTTTAGACATGAAATCCGTCTAAAGAAAGTTGGGTTTGACGAGATTGATCCTGAAGATCTTCGAGATGATGTAAGTGAAGAGGAATTTCGTGAATACATAACCCCTTTCTATGCAGGAGGTACTGTTCCTCTTCAGTTTGCAGATGCTTATTCTTTTTTGACTGATCAGGATCGGATAGGTCTATGGGCTTTTTCAGCTGATCAGAAAACAATATATCCTCTACATATACGTACTGGTGGCATACAGCTAGGACTATCTCATGGATACTTTCAACGGTTAGTTAACCCCAGAGATGAAAAAGAAATCGAAGAAGCAAACGCTATAGAAGCGAAGGCTTTCAAAAAATTCCAAAATCCGGATGATCCCGTGGATTTAATGTTATCCCCGCAAGAAAAGGAACTGATACGGGGTAAACCGCTCCTGAGTGAGAATGAAGATGAGGATGGTTCCGATTCTGAGGGCACGGATGATGAAGGTGAAATAGGTGGCCTTCCTTGGCAACAACAATTTCAGATACTACCCCTACCGAATAATCCTTATCAGTTTAACTTTCCTGGGCAACAACAATTTCAGATGCCACCCTTAGAAATCAATAATTTTATGGCCCGGATGAATCTCAGTAGACTTATATATCCTGAAAACCCACAGTGGAGACAAGAGATTGCGAAGCTTTTGAGTCCACTCCCATTCCCAGATTATCAACTACTAGCTCAACTCGAAGAAGATAGGGAAACACCACGATCCATAAAACAATATATTGCGCAAGCTAAAAAGGGCAACGTTGAGGCTCTATACAGGTTAGCTGAGGTTTACCAAAAGGGCGGAAAAGGCATTTTGAAAAACCCCCAGAGAGCGAGAGATTTGTATAAAGCAGCCGTTCTTGACTTTGGAAGTGCTAAGGCTCTGTGCCAGCTGGCAGAGATGTATGAAAATGCAGACGATGTTGAGCAGAACATTCCTTTCGCTATAACTCTATACGAAAAAGCAGCTGAAAGGGACAGAAATTTTTATGGAGCCAAATCTAACGCTCTGACTAGGCTGTTTGAAATGTACGAAGATGAGCAGGGCGTTGAACAAAGTCCTGAGATCATTTGTAAATTAGCCTATGCTTTCCTCATGGGTGAGCCTGGTCTTTGGCAAGATGAGGAAAAAGCTTTCGAGCTATTTGATAAAGCTGCTGAAAAAGCAG
The DNA here is from genome assembly GCA_019750035.1 of Alphaproteobacteria bacterium. GTDB lineage: Bacteria > Pseudomonadota > Alphaproteobacteria > UBA9655 > UBA9655 > UBA9655. The sequence goes on from JAIEOZ010000319.1 coordinate 2,892, forward strand.
ATGCAAAAGGAGACGTAGCTGCTCTACACAAGCTGACAGAGATCTACACGATGCTTAATAACTTTGAAAAAGCTGAGGACTTACGCAAACGAGCAGCGACTGCAGCTAGGGTTGTCTCTGTTCCCTTGAGAAGAGCCTCATACAATGCGTCTGAAGGTGCAGGTATTACTGAAGAGAGTGGAGTCATAACTGTGAGAACAGATAACAGAGGGCTTCATAAGTATCAGCTGGAAAGCGAGAGAATTCCTGTCAAACCAGGAGACCGTCTCAAGATCAGCTATAACATTACGTCAAGTGAAGACGGCATCGTCCTTGGTTTGCTCAAGACCCACAGAGCCGGTTGGCTACCTGACTCACAAGTTGACCTTAGAGGGGGCTCTCAACAGGGTACCTTTGAAGTGCTGGTTCCCGAAGGAGAGAGTGCACCTTATTTTGTGTTTTATAACAATCAAAAAAACGCTCGCTCAACCGAAGTAACGATTCACAGTCTGAGAATTGTGAATGAAGAAAAATAGCGGGAGAGAGAAAAATCTTACAGGAAGGGGTCTCACGACCCCTCCCTTTCATATAGGTTCATCTTAAAGAGAGTTTGACAATCCTCTTTCTTGACGAGTTATTTTTCTGAAATCCAACACATTAAATCATTTATTCCTTGGAAATGGTATAAGTCGAAAGTTTCTACTCCCCCTTCAACAAAAACTGACTTCAAAAAAATTTCACCTTTTCAATCTGTTTTGAATAAGGGACACACCTTAAAATATCATTGCGAGCGAAGCGAAACCATCCAGGCTATACGATAAACAGCTGGCTTTTTTATTTTTTTGTTCTGGATTGCTTTGTCGCTTACGCTCCTCGCAATAACAATAACTATTTGTTTTTAAATATTAAAAGAAATTATTTATCCAAAACTTAGTTTTTTAGTTCAATTTTTTACAATATTTTCTGTTGTTTTATCCTCAGTTTATGATAAAAATCATGAAATATTTTTAATAAATTTTATTAAAAATAAAACTATCATATTTTTCACTTTTACGAAACAGGGAGAGTTCGTGAAACACAAGAAAATTCAGGACTCTTATTCCGTATCACAGACCCTCATCACAACGCTCGTTGAAAAAGGGCTTTTATCTTTTGATCAAGTTGATGTGGTTTTAAAGGAACAACGACTGCAGAAAAATTCCTTTGAAGATTGTTTAGTAAGCCTCGGGTTTATTAGCGAAACAGTTCTTGCTGAAGCCCTTTCACTGACGAGTGGGTATGATAAAATTAACCTAAAACAAACGCTTCTTGACCCTGCTTTAAAAGATTTAATTTCGCGTGAAATAGCAGAACGATTTTGCTTGATTCCTCTTTCCATAGAGGAAGGGACATTTAGGGTTGCTGTCGCTGACATTTATAATCTCCCTGCCCTAGATTACCTTCGTTATCATATACCTTTTGTCCAAAAAGTTGTTCCCGTTATCGCACCTGAGTCAGATATTCTTGAAGCTATTGATGGGTTTTATGGCTATGACTTATTAATTCCTGCCTTGTTGCGAGAATTGGAAGAAACCTCCCCCCATGTTTTTTCCAAAGACAATCTCATCAATCCTACGGTGCGCCTCATTAATGCTCTTCTTATTGATGCTATCAAGTTAAACGCCTCTGATATTCACTTTGAGCCTGAAGGATCTTTTGTGCGTCTTCGTTATCGATTAGATGGGATTTTATCCCAAACGTGCACTCTGCATTCATCCTATTGGCCAGCCATTTGCGTCCGTCTTAAAGTCATGGCGGAAATGAATATTGCTGAATCCAGACGTCCTCAAAATGGACGCATAACTTTTTATGTAGGTCCAAGAGAAATTGATCTTCGCGTGGCGTCCCATCCCACGGTTCATGGAGAAAATATTGTAGTTCGTATCTTGGATAAGAACAGATCTCTCTTATCTCTGGATGAACTTGGGTATTCGGAAGATGTAATCCGTCAAATAAAAGAAGCTTTAAAGCGACCTGAAGGAATTTTTATTATTACTGGGCCTACGGGTTGTGGAAAGACGACCTCTCTTTATTCTATGTTAAATTACATTAGCTCGCCAAAACTTAATATCATGACGTTAGAGGAACCTGTTGAATATCAGCTTCCTCTTATCCGTCAATCCCATGTACGTGAACAAGGGGGTATGACCTTCGCTGATGGCATTCGATCTATCTTACGGCAAGACCCTGATATTATTCTTATTGGCGAAATTCGTGATCCTCCAACAGCTCAAATGGCACTAAGAGCTGCAATGACAGGTCATCAAGTTTTTTCAACCCTTCATACAAATGATGCTCTGGGATCTATCCCTCGATTAATCGACTTAGGCCTCACACAATCGATGCTTGCCGGTAACCTAATGGCTATTATTGCACAACGCCTTGTTCGCAAACTTTGCCTTTCCTGCAAGCAGACACGGAGGATGAATTCCTATGAAGCCGCTCTTCTTGCCTTAGAAACTCCCTCTCAATTGCTTATTCCCAAAGGGTGTGAATTGTGTCGAGAGACAGGTTACCATGGTCGTGTCGCTATTGCTGAAATTCTCGTCTTTAACCCAGATCTTGACGAACTTCTTATTAGGTCAACCTCGAGACTACCGCTTAAACAGCTTGCTCAAAAAAAGGGATACATCCCTATGGGACAAGACGCACGTCAACGTGTGTTAAAAGGCGACACCAGCCTTGAAGAAGTCTTACGAGCTATTGACTTAAGGGAGGGAGTATGACGATTTACCGTTATAAAGCTTTGGGAAAAGATGGAACTCTGCAAAAAGGCATTTTAGAAGCCTCTTCTTCCATTGAGCTCAAAACTTATCTTCACCATCATAGTCTTTCTCTTATTACTTATTCAGCAAATATGTCTCTTCGCTTTTCACAAAAAATCAATCAAAAATATTTAATAGACTTTTGCTTATACTTAGAACAATTTGAAAACGCAGGAATTCCTCTCAAAGAAAGTTTGGAAGAGTTATGTCATATTCAAAGTATGCTTAAACTTAAATCCATTCTTGTCGAGGTTATCCGCGATGTGGAGCATGGACTTTTATTCTCAAGTGCCCTTGCAAAACATCCCGCTGCTTTTGATTCTGTTTTTGTTGGCCTTGTCGCTGCAGGAGAAAAAACGGGGCAATTTTCTTTCGCCTATACCCAACTTTTTCAGCACTTGAAATGGGTGGACGAAGTCAAGGCTCAAACTCTTAAAGCAATTCGCTATCCCTTAATCACGGCGAGTGTCTTAGTTGGTGTTATTTTTACTTTAATGACTGTCTTGGTTCCAGAACTCATTAAATTCATTCAAATCTCTACGACAACTCTCCCCTTCTCAACACGTCTTATTGTGTATATCTCAAAATTTCTTTCAACATATATTTTTTATATTATTATATTTATGGGAATAGTTACTACATTTTCTACCCTCTTTTTTAAATGTCATCCGAATGGTTTTATCTGGAAAGATCGTCTGCTGAGTCAATTTCCTCTCATTGGTCCTTTAAGAAAAAGACTCTGTCTTGCTCGATTTTGTCATATTTTTGCCGTTCTGTTTGGAAGCGGCATTGATATTCTCTGCGCTATCCAAACAGCCCGTAGATCCTTACAAAGAGGACAAACATATGAAGCTATAAAAACGGTAGAAGGTCTTGTGAGCGAGGGGTTCTCCCTTTCCGAAGCTTTTCAAAAGGTTGGCATTTTTTCTCCTATGGTTATTCGTATGGTCAAGGTAGGAGAACAAACCAGTTCCCTTCAAAAAACGCTTTTTCACGTAAAAGAATACTTTGATAGGCTTATTAAGCGTCAAGTTGATCACATGATTGGACTTATTGAACCTTTTATGGTCATTAGTGTCGGACTGGTGATGGCCTGGATTATTCATTCGATCTTTCTCCCACTTTACGATACAATTTCCATCTTAGATCACTGAAATCATGAAAGAAAAATTCTTTTTATATCTCACTAATTCAACAACTACCCTTTATAAGGGAGCCCATGAAAAGATCTATTCTTTGCAAGATAATTTTGAGCAAGCTCGATCTGAGCTGCATACGATTCTTATAAGATCTCCTAAGATTCCCCTTCGTCTTCTCATCGACCTCAATCATCAGGATATACGGGAAGAAAAGTTACCTCCCCTGTTACCCTGGGATCGCGTACGATTTTTTTTTTATAAGAAAGCAGAGTTATATGCGCTCGACGGATATGTTGGATTTACCTTTTTCAAGCAAGAAGGAGACTCCTACTTCAGATGGATTCATATTTCACAGAATGATTCTTTAAGTACCTGGCTTTCGTGGTTAACTTCTCTTGCAAACCCAGACCAAGGAACTTTTTTTGTTCCTCTTGAAGCTAGAGGCTTTCTGAAAAGCAATTTGCCTTCTTCAAAAGGGTATCAAATGCTTATTTACCCCATTTCTTCCCACGAAAATCGTCACGTGATCTTTAAAGGAAACCGACTTCTGCTGTCTCGTCTCTCACAAAAAGAAGAAGATCTGAAGACGTCCCTTCATTTTATCAGTCGCGCCCATCAAGATATTCATGAAAACCTACAGGTTCTCAGTTTAGTAAAGGAAGACTTCGTAACCCTTCCCGAAGTTAAAGTTCTGCCTAATCCCCAGGCTTTTCTTAACTTTCTTGCCTCTCAAAGACACCCTACTTTTACACTGCAAAGGCATCCTCCCTTCAGATTTTTATGGCTACGGATAAGCATGGGGATTGTTTTTGTCGGCCTTCTTATTTTAATAGGACTTTATTTTTATCAAGGCTATGATTTTAAAAACAAAAAATTAGAAGTTCGAGCAAAAATCGACATTTTAAAAGCCAAGACTCACCATCTTAGAACTCTCTTAGAAAGTAAAGATGTCCGTACGCTAAGGACAGCCCTTGTACAATATCATCACCTAAAGTCTCTTACCATAAACCCCTTAAAAATCATAAATCAGCTTTCAACCTTGCTCAATATGCACAAACTACGCCTTCATCAGTTAAAATGGCATAACGAAGCAAAACCTGAGCTTATCATCAGCTTTTGGATGGGAAATAGGCTGGGAAGTGCTCTTGCTGCTCAATTCGAATCCTTTCTCACGTCTTGCCAAAATATCTTTCCCGGAAGCCATATTCACGTTTTAAAAGCACCTTTTAATAGTAGCTCACATGAAATTTATAAAAGCCACGTGGATCAATCCCTTCCTCTCGCTCAAATTAAAATCGTGCTTTAATGAACAAAGAATTGATTCTTTGGGTGGTCTGTGGAAGTGGACTGGTCTTCAGTCTTTGGGGAGCCCTTGATTTTCAGAAAACTCAAAAAACTTATTTTCAGACAATGATTACAGAGAAAGCAAACCTTCAAAGGAACGTTAAGGATTTAAAAAAGGATCTCCTTTTTATAAAAACTCACCAGAAAGAACTTACCTTCTTGACTCAAAAAGGCTGGCTCTTTCCTCACAATCGGTTGATCGCAATAGAATCTTTAGAAGAGTTGTGTCATTCCTTAAGTGAAGTTTCATATACTTTTGACCCTGAAAACTTAAAAACTTTCGGAGAGAACTCTACTTTCAAAGTTACAAAAATAGTGTTTGAGGTTGGAGCTCTACTCGATACGGATATCTATGATTTTATGGATAGACTTTTAGAAAATTTTCCAGGGATTCTCATTCCTCATGAGCTAACTCTTAGTCGTTCAGCACCTGTAAACGAGAAAAATCTTTTTTCTTTAAGAAAAGAAGAAACTTTCTCATTTATGACGGGAAAGCTCATTTTTGAGTGGGTTTCCATAAAGAAACAAAACCATGAAGAATAAGATATTCTTAATTCTATTTCTTTTATTAAAGGGAAACCCACTCTATTCTTACCCTTCACTTTTCTTTTCAGATGAAGAAATTTTTTATATTCGTGAAAATCTTCAAGATGAAGAGCAAAGTATTAACCCACTTTATCTGTTAGCCATTATTTATCTTGACTCCAGTCATTGGTCTTTGTGGGTCAATCATAAAATTATACGTCCGGAAACTGAACATGTCATCGAAGGATACCATCTCGAAGAGGTGACCTCCTCCACTGCAACATTTTCCTGGACTCCTGCAAATACTCTTACTCCCCTTTTTTTTACTCTTCACGCTAACCAAACTTATCTCTCAAAGAAAAGAAAAGTTATTGATGGATTGGAGTTGGGAGGAGAATAGATTTTAGAGAAAAAAGAAGAGAATTTTCTTTTGTCAGTCAAAATCCGAATTATGGATTAAAAATAATGCAATATATTGAAAAAACAAATATATTCGTCATTGCGAGCGGAGCGAAGCAATCCAGAATGTGTGCACATTAAGCGTTTTCTGGATTGCTTCCTAAGCCATAATTCGGGTTCAAAGGACCATGAAAACAAAAATAACCAGGTATCAACCCTTTAAAATATTTCTAAGCATTGTTTAGATTAATAATGCACAACAACAGGAACAGGCGTTGGATAAGGTGCAGGATCTACGGTTCTTGCAACAGCACCACCTGCCGCAGCCACATCTTCACCAGCACCTCTTACAGTGTAGCATGCCGATAGAGACGTTGCGATAACCCCTAATAGGGCTAAAAGTACTAGATATCTCATTTTTCTCTCCTGATTTGTAAAAAGTGATTTTATTTTAGTGTATCCTATTTTTCTTAAGAAATTCTAAAGATCACTTTTTAAGAGGAGAGTTTTATGCAGCTTCTTTATTGGCTTTTAAGGCAAGCCATTTTTCAAGCCAATGAATATCATAGTCCCCTTTGATGACATCTTCAGCTTCTGCAAGCTCACAGTGCAGAGGTAAAAGCGTGTTAATGCCTGTGATAACATACTCATGAAGTGCACGACTTACCCTTTTAAGACATTCTTCTCGGTTCGCTCCATGGACAATAAGCTTAGCAATCAAACTATCATAATGAGGGAGAACCTGGTATCCTTGATACATTGAACTATCTATCCGTACCCCATACCCACCAGGTGTAAGATAATCTTGTATTTTTCCAGGAGAAGGTATGAAAGTTTCCGCATCTTCCGCATTAATACGGCATTCAATAGCATGACCTTTAAACTGAATATCTTCTTGACGGAAACTTAAAGGAAAGCCTGCGGCAACACGAATTTGTTCACGGACTAAATCAATACCTGTAATCATTTCCGTAATCGGGTGCTCAACTTGAAGACGCGTATTCATTTCAATAAAATAAAAATCTCCCTCTTCATACAAAAATTCAATAGTTCCCACACCGCGGTACTCTAGCTTCTTCATCGCTTGCACCACAATTTTTCCTAGCTTTTCCCGAATTTCTGGCGAAATTGCAGGAGAAGGAGCCTCTTCCCAAACTTTCTGGTGACGTCGTTGAAGAGAACAATCCCGTTCACCCAAATGAACAACGTTACCATGGGTATCGCCAATCACTTGAACCTCTATATGACGAGGACTTCCCAAATACTTTTCCATATAGACTTCGTCATTTCCAAAACAAGCCTTCGCTTCTGTTCGAGCAAGGCGTAAAGCCTCTTCAATATCAGTAGAGCTATAGGCAACTTTCATTCCCTTCCCGCCTCCCCCTGAAGCGGCTTTAATCAGAACAGGATATCCAATGCGTTCCGCAAGAAAATCTATGTCCCCTTGAAGATCTAACGCCCCATCCGAACCAGGCACAACAGGAATTCCAAGCTCAAGTGCCGTTTTCTTAGCTGTTATTTTATCACCCATTAGACGGATATGATCAGGCGTTGGGCCAATAAAGGTCATTCCATGTTCTTCCACCATTTCAGCAAAAGCAGCATTTTCTGACAGAAATCCAACACCAGGATGAAT
>JAIEOZ010000275.1 GCA_019750035.1 Alphaproteobacteria bacterium
GGTTCCTAAATTCCGGGATGACAGGAGGAGAGAGTTATTGAGAGAAGCGCATTTATTTTCCCCGGACACCAGTGCGCTTTCGCGGGGATGACACAGGAGGAAAACAAGATAAGGTATCTTCATGTCCGATGCGTATATATACAATTTTATGGATATTACAATTCAAAAAGACATGAAAGACGTGACTAAATTATAATGGTAAGTGTAAGCAAGGTATATTAAGTTGTAATTTAATTGGGTTAAAAAAGTATTAAAAAATTATGGCTCTTTAATAATTTTTTTAATATTGAGTAAATATTATAAAAATTATGGTTGCAACTTACGAAAGACACCTTACATTAGGTGTAATGTTAATGGGTAAAGGAATGGTAATGATGATTAAACGTAAGATACCCTCAAGAGCTTTGTTAGTGAGTGCATCTGTTTTTTCAATGCTTTGTGTTAGTTCAGTGCAAGCGCTTAATCAGTATGAAGAGGTAGGTATAAGACACACTCTCTCAAGGCAGTTTGCTAAGCTTACAAAGACTGCCACAGAGGGTGCTCAATATGCTGGTGAAATTGTCGTTGAACGAGGCAAAGGTTTTGTTAGAGGAAAAGCTTTTGATGCATTAGATCTTGCTTCTGATAAAATTGGGAAAGCCGCAGCTAATAAACTTCACGCACTTGTGTATAGAGATTCATCTGTTCACGTTGTTGATGATGCTGGTGATCATATAGGCTACGTTGAAACAGTTGCACCGCGATTGGTTCGAAATATTCTTAAGAATCAGCTCGGCTTTGACTTAGACGGGTCTGTTCCAGGGGTTCCGACAGTTGTTATGAAAGCCATTGGGAATTATTTGGAAAATCGAGTCGCTGAGATGCTTGAGGGTCAAGTTTTTGATCTTGCTAAAAAAGCGACCCAAAAAGCAGCTATCGCCGCTGTTGGTAAAGCGATGGGATTGGCTCAAGATCAAATTGATGTGATCCTTCAAAAGAAAAATTCCTCAGGGGCAGCACAAGTTGAAGCGGCTGTGTCTATAGATGAAACAATCGCTGCTCAGCAGATAAAATCTGATCTTTCTAAGCAAGTACAAGCAGATGAGCAAGAAGCCTATGGGAATATCGCCGCTGGGTTGATAAGGAATTTTTCCGCAAGATTAAAGATCAATCTAAATGACTACATTAAGACAGCAGCCCAAGATGTTGCAACTTTTTATGCTCATCAGTTGATTGACGACACGGGTGAATTGACTCTTCGTTATGGAGAGAGTGTAGCTGGAGTGGGTGTTGTTGCCGCTGCAAGTGTTCTTTCTGGTGGTTCAGGGGCAGCATTAGCTGCCACAGCTGTGACTGCAGACCAACGTTTAGCAGAAGGCGGCCATCAAGACTCGTTTATACGTCAAGGTCTTAAGTGGCTTTTTGGCTATGATGCTCGTAAAGAAGAGGCGAAAGCAAAGGCAAGCTTGGTTGTTCCGATGGCCTTGAATATTGATAGTATTTTGCAGCAGTTAGGTTTAGGTAACTTTTTAGTTCCGACTCAAAAAGACTTTGATGCAGCTTATGGTAAACATGAAGCCTTTTGTATTCTTGATGAAGAAGGTGATGAGTGGACTGAAATCCGACAAACCGTAAAGCCCGTAAACTTTACAGAACTTTTTCAAGAAGCCAGAGATACCCTTGCTGCGGCAAGAGCGAAGGTTGTAGAAGTTGTAGAACAAGCAGCGACGGTTGTGCAAGAGACAGCTAAAGCTGGTCTTCAAGAAGCAAAGCATGTTGTTGCGGCGTTTAATGAGGCTGCAGTAGACTTCTCAGAAGCTCTTAACCCCATGATGCGTTCTGATTTCTGGGATGATGAATCTGAAGTGCTAGCTACGGTTAGTTCGTCAGCTGAAAAATCTCAAAAACCTTGGTGGAAAGTCTGGTAAGGTTTTCTTAAGAAAAACAAAAAGAGGCAGCCTTAACGGCTGCCTTTTTTTTGTCTATTGAAGAATCCCTTCATGAAGGGTGAGTATACGATCCATTCGTTGGGCAAGATTCATATTATGTGTTGCAATCAAGGCTGCCAGGTTTTCTTGGCGTACCAGCTGAATAAGTTTTTCAAATACCCCTGCTGCCGTATGTTCATCCAGGTTGCCCGTTGGTTCGTCGGCGAGGAGAACTTTAGGCCGGTTGGCTAACGCGCGAACAATGGCAACCCGTTGCTGTTCCCCTCCTGAAAGGCGTGCTGGACGGTGGGACGCTCTTTCTAAAAGGCCTACCTCTGTCAGCAGGTCACGCGCTCGTCTTTTGGCATTATAATAGGATTTTCCAGCAATCATTTGAGGGAGAATGATATTTTCTTCCGCGTTAAATTCGGGAAGAAGGTGATGAAATTGATAGACAAAACCTAGCACATCTCGGCGAATTTGGGTACGGGCTGTATCATTAAGGGAGGAGCAATGTTTTCCATCAATGGTCACTTCACCTCCGTCGGTCTTTTCTAAAAGACCTGCTGTTTGGAGGAGAGTGGATTTTCCTGAGCCTGAAGGACCCACAAGAGCGACAATTTCACCGGGGTAAAGGGTAAGATTAACGCCGCGTAAAACATGAAGAGCTTCGGGGCCTTGGTGAAAAATACGGGTGAGCTCCTTAAGGGAAAGAACAGCATTATTCATAGCGTAAGGCCTCCACAGGATCAAGGCGAGACGCGCGCCACGAAGGGTACAAAGAAGCTAAAAAGGTTAAAAGAAGGGAAATCATTACAACTAACATGACTTCATTAGGATCCACCTGAGCCGGAAGACGAGAAAGGAAGTAAATTTCGGCACTAAAAAGCTCGGTTCCGGAAAGCGATTCAATGACTTTGCGAATGGAATCAATATTCCAAGAAAACAACAAGCCAAATGCTGTTCCCACGAGAGCTCCCATCACTCCAATAGACGATCCTGCAATAAAAAAGACCCGCATTATCATTCCTCGAGTCGCTCCCATGGTGCGCAAAATGGCGATATCCCGCCCTTTATCTTTAACCAACATAATCAAAGTAGAAATAACGTTAAAAGAAGCCACGAGAATGATGAGGGTCAGAATGATAAACATGACATTTCGTTCAACCTTAATGGTGCTAAAAAATTCCTTATTCGCTTGTTGCCAATCAAATAGACGCACGTGTTTTCCATGAACAACGGGAAGGATTTCATTTTTATACACGTCTATTTTTTCAGGATTTTCTGTAAAGACCTCAATTCCCGTCACGCCTTCACCGAGTTGAAAGAATTTTTGAGCGGATTCGAGCGGGATAAAAACAAGGGTCATGTCATACTGAATCATTCCTGCATCAAAAATACCTGCAATTTCAAAGGTACGTGTGCGAGGCATGGTCCCAAAGGCAGTTGCATTGCCTTCCGGTGCCACAAGTGTAATTTTATCTCCTAAAATTAATCCTAGTTTTTCTGCTAATCGTTTACCCACCATAGCAGCATTCGGTCTATCGAAAAGCCGCATTTTCCCCATAATTAAATTATCAGAAATTGTTTTACGGGCTTGAAGATCTGCAGAGCGCATGCCGTGCACTTGAACTCCCGTCGCATTGCCATGGGCTGTCGCCATGGCTTGCCCTTCTACAATAGGATTGGCACTCGTAATTCCCGGCAGTTTTTGGATGTCTTCTGTTAATCCTTCATAATCGGGCAGAGATCCTGTGTTACTGTAAATAGCTAAATGGCCATTCATCCCAATAATACGTCCTAATAATTCATGGCGAAAGCCATTCATGACGGACATAACAATAATCAGAGCGGCGACACCTAAGGCAATCCCTAAAAAAGAAAACCAAGCGGTTACAGAAATAAACCCTTCTTGCCGTCGGGCTCTAAGATACCGAAACGCAACAAATCTTTCAAAGGCTGAAAACACTTACATTCCTCCCCGGGTTCATGGAAAGATCATATAAGAAACAGGGGGGATCCAGCAAATGATTTTCTTTGAAACCTTAATATACTCATCGGACGAGAAGATACCTTATTTTGTTTTCCTCTGGTGTCATCCCCGCGTAGGCGGGGATCTAATGAAAGTATCTGTAACAAAACAACTATTTTATGGATTCCCGCGTGACAAGGGAATGACACCCGTCGGTAGGAAGCACGGTATCTTCAAGATCAATAGGTATATCTGACATTTTTTAGTCATTTTTTTTTAGCGTTCTTGCAGGAGGGAGAGGGGAAAAACATAATATTGATGGCAAACAATGATCATTGTGTTTAACTTTCTTGCAGAAAGAACGCATGGGCCAAAAAAAGAATCTGCCCTTCAAGAACTTGGATACTTATCCTATTTTCATTCGTCCGATTGAAACAGGCATTAAAGCCTGGAAAACAGAGTGTTTGATTTGTTAAATCCCACTTTAATCCTTGCGTGATAAGACGCGCCTGGGGCAAACCAATCAGAGAAACTTTCGTGTAAATAGGCAACCTTAGAAAGGTTTGTGGTTGAGAAATGACGCTCCCATACAAGGGGGGGGCATAGAGTAAATTTCCAGAGGGGCACGTCATAAACACATTTATATTATTTAAGATATGATCCAAGTCTCCCCCACTACTGCCGACGATGACAGTAGGTAACAGCCCATGATGTGTAAGATAATCCATGGATTTTTCATAATCGCATCGGCTCTGGTCTTCCATGTAAATGCGCTCAACCTCTAGATGAGGATCGATACTATCTAAATCTCCAATAACAACGTTTGGTGTAATGCCTAGTTTGTGTAATTTGTTAGCGGCTCCATCTGCTGCAATAATGGGCAACGATAGGGTTTCAAAGAAGTCTCTCGGAGGTAAGTCTCCATTGAGACATAGGATTGATTTATACGTCATCTTTGAAAATACAGTTTTTGACCCAGCAGAAAACAACTTGCACATAATCCAGCCACATTGGTCATAAGGACATAAGGAGAATCCGTCAAACCACCATATGCCATCCATGCCAAAGAGCAGATAGAGAAGTTAAGTAACATCAAGCCCGACAAGTCTTGGACTGACCTGGTTTTTTGATTTTTATAAATTTGCGGCAAAAACCCTGCCACTGAAGTGACAGAAGCAATGATTCCAATGGTATCTATATAGTTCATATTTCCCTCCGCTAGCACGAACTAGATCAGGTTCTAAGGGTTAGAAATGAATCTTCTCAGCCAAAATGGCACCCCTAATAGTTTGTTAGTGTTGTACACAAAAATGAAGAAGTGTAAAGACCCTTGTAGCTAAGGATTATTTAAGCAGCGGCCTTGTGGGGAGCAAGAACTCCGTTCTTTAACTGTAAAGAGAAGTGTATCGATTTAAATAACGTGACGTGCACGATATCCGCTGTAACGGCTACTGAAAGAGTTTGGGTGATAGGATCATAACTTTCAACTTTTACATGAATATTCTGCAATCGTGGTTCAGCCATTTGAATTGCTGTCTCAACAAAACGAGAAATTTTGAGCCAAGTCTGTGTATTCGATCCATTAAAATAGCTAAACCCGCCTAAACCAAAAAAATCAGGAAATCCAAAAAAAGGGATGGTTTCGATATGGCTTTCGTAAATACCCTTTCTCAAGGTGCATCTTGTATTCAATAAAATAGAAAGTTCATAAATGATTGATTCTTGAAGCTCTTTTTCGCTCAAAAGCTTACTTTCAATGCCTATATTTGATGCGTCATCTACAATTCGATTAAAAAGGGGCGGTACAGACCCTCTCATAATTTTATTTGGCTTCATTTTTTCCTCTTCATCAGAAAGGTTATTCATTTCTCCTTCTATTATATCATTTCCTTTTCGTAAGCCCTATAGAAAAAAGGCGATTCCGAAGAATCGCCTTTTTATGGATAAACCCAAATAATGGATTCTTATCCTCCGGCGGCTGCTGCTGGTGGGACAAGAGTTCCTGTTGCGAAGTTAACAAACGAAACAACAGAACCTTTGAGAACAAGCGTTTGTGGATTGTATTTGTTGAGTGTATGTGTCAATTGTTGCCACTGGAAGGTCACTTCCAGTGCATTGGCTAACCCTGTTCCCTCTGGACTGGTATCTGCGAGGCTTTTAATACTTGTAAATATTATATTCGCAAAAGCCCATATTTCAACGCCTGTTATGACGCCAAGCATATCTTCGAGCCTATAAATAGTTATTTGAGAGATAGGTTGTCCTTGATTGAGACTGTTTTCGACATAAACTGAGGCTGCTGTTGGATAAATAACAATGGTAGCATCATATCCAATAAGTTGCCCAGATCCAAAAGCGCTGTTATTGGAAACGTTGGCGTTCAGTTTCTTTTCCACAGAATACTCGAATCTGTCCAGCCAATCTATAGCCATCATCTTGGGGTCAAAGTTTGCACCTGTAAGTGTGCCGCTTGCTTGACCATTGATATTTACCCCAAGGTCTGGAAGCATTACTCCTTTAGAGCCTGATATCATTTTACTTTTCATTTTATATTCCTTTCATTGTTTTTTACAATCTTTGCCATCAACGTGCGCCTGGAGGAGGTAAGGTTGCAACGAGTCGCAAGGATGCTGTCAGTTCTTCAAGTTGGAAGAAGGGCCTTAAGAAAACAACGGCTGTATAACTTCCTGGTTTTCCGGGGACTTCAGTCACATCTACGCGTCCTTCCCGTAGTGGGAATGAGGCTTTAACCGCTTCTGGAGCAACGTCAGTGAGCAATACATATTGAGCAAGCCATGTGTTCAGGAATACAGACACCTCTTGTCGAGACATAAAGGACCCAATTTTATCTCTCATCATTACCTTAATGTAGTGCGCAAAGCGTGAGGCGTTGAGCATATAAGGCAATCTTGCTGAAGTGCTTGCGTTAGCGTTCGCCGAATTGTCTACATACTCTATCGGTTGCTGGGTTGTTTGTGAGCTAAAGAAAGCAGCATAATCGGTGTCTTTGCAATAACACAGGGCCATAAAGCCAAGATCGCTGAGCTCTTTTTCACGCCGATCTGTAATTGCCGTTTCCGTTGGGCATTTTACAGCTAAGTCTCCATCCGCTGTCTTGAAGGTATAAGCGGGTAAGTCAGAGACGAGTCCACCGCCTTCAACGCCGCGAATGGCTGCTGTCCATTTGTAAAGTGCGAATGCCGCTGTGATGTTTTGAGCCATTGCGTAAGCTGCATTTCCCCAACAAAACTTTGCATTACTTGTTCCATCAACCGATTCCTCATAATCAAATCCTTCAACAGGATTGGTTACATTTCCATAAGGGAGACGCATGAGCACATGAGGGAGAGTTAAAGTGAAATAGCGTGAATCATCTGTTGCCCGAAAGCTTCTCCACTTAATGGCATCTGTGCCATCAAAGAGCTTAGAAAGATCTCGAGGTCCACTCATCTCAGTAAAATCGTCAAAGTTGAACATTGCTGGTGAAGCTGCTGCAATAAAAGGTGTGTGGGCACAAGCTGCTGTATTGGAAATGAGCGTTGCAAGTTCCACATCCTGTGCGTCTCTGCCAAATTCAAAATCGCCGATAAGGCATGAAAAAGGAACTCCGCCGTATGTTCCGTATTGCTCTTCATAAACTTTCTTAAAGAGCTGACTTTGGTCAAATTCAACAGCACGGTCCAGATCATCCAAAAGTTCTTGTTTGGTAATGACCCATAACCTAAGCTTAAGCATTTCGCTTGTTTCAGTTGCCATCACAAGCTTGTGAAGGCCTCTCCAAGATCCTTCAAATTTCTGGAAAGCTGGATTATGGACAATCTCATCCATTTGTAAAGAAATGGCATTGTCTATCTTACTGATTCTGCTCACAATAAAGGAATAGACATCGTTACCAATGCTTCCTTGAGGAGCGTCTGCAACCTGATTTACAAATTCAGAAAGCATTTGCTTTGCATTGTCAAGTTGGGAAGGATCGCGTGCGAGTTTCCCATTTTGAATGATAGAACTAAGAAGGCCTGAACTTTCCCCAGATCCTCCTCCAGAGCCGCCTGGACTCATCGCTCCCTTTGCGGGAGAGCTTGTTTTAACAGTACCAGCATCTGCTGGTGTTTTTGTTTCGTCTGCCATGATTTAACTCCTTAATCTTGAGCATCTAAAAGAATTGCTATTTACTTGAGCTAAGCTCTTTTTGTAGCTGAGCCAAAACATCAGGATTTTTAATAATGTTTTGAAGTTCAGCGTCTAAAGCATCGTTGCCGTCTAACTTTGACAATAGATCGGTCAGTTCCACTCTTTTGTGATAAAGATCAGCAAGAGGGCCAACTTGAGCAACGATATTGATCGGGTTAAGATCATCTATTGACTTGAAAGAAAGAAGAATATTGTGATCTGGTAGGTTCCCCCCTAATACGTTTTTAACACGTAAGGGAAGTTGAGCATTTAAAGATGCCATCACGTCATTAAAATTATCTCGATCAATATCGATGAACTTTCTTTCTTTTAAAGATAGCAACGGTGTTGAAGGTGTTCCTGCAAGGTCGGCTAAAATTCCCACCACATAGGGAAGTTCATACGCTTGAGAAGCGCCTCCTGTTTCTACGTCGTAAGTAATTTGAACCCGAGGTGGACGAATTCGATCAAGCTTATGTTGTGTACTTGCCATGGTAATATACCCCTTTCTTGATTTAGTAGTTATTGTTAAAATTTTGGTCTTCTATAATTTCATTAAATAGGAATCTTCTTAAAAATCGGTAAACTTTTATCATTATTTTTAAAATCAGTCTTTAATGAACTGAAATAGAAGTGTATTTTATAAATGGAAAAAAGGTAAAATTTGATGTAATAGTGCAATTGTATATTTATAATTATTTATTAAATATTTAATAAAATGAATTATTTAAAAGTACTTTATGGAATTATCTGAAGTTAAAAAGAGGTGAGGGAGAATCGTTTCTTATTTAATTTTAAGGCAATTAAACATCTAAATCTCGCACAAACTGGGCATTTTCTTGAATGTAGGTAAAACGTTTTTCAGGATTGCGGCCCATCAGGTCATTAACAAAAGAAGCAATTGTTTGGCCTCCGTTCTCAAGGGGCAGACAAACCCTTTGCAAAATGCGTTTTGCTGGATCCATGGTCGTTTCCTTAAGCTGAATTGCGGGCATCTCTCCAAGCCCTTTAAAACGGCTTATGTCAACTTTTTTACTTCCTTTAAACTGTGTCGCTAAAAGACGTTCTCGGTGAGCATCATCGTGGGCATAAAGGCTTTTTCCTCCCTGGGTTAAGCGGTAGAGAGGCGGCTTCGCAAGATACAAATATCCTTCTTTAACAATAGGATACATCTGCTGAAAAAAGAAAGTTATCAAAAGGGAGGCAATATGGGCGCCATCCACATCAGCATCTGTCATAATAATGACTCGTTCATAGCGTAGCTTCGTCGGGTCACACTCCTTCCCAGCTCCACATCCAAGGGCTAAGATCATATCTGCAATTTCTTGGTTAGCCTTCATTTTGTCAACGGTAGCGCTAGCGACATTCAAAATTTTTCCGCGAAGAGGAAGGATGGCTTGAGTTTTCCGATCCCGCGCTTGCTTTGCAGAACCACCTGCTGAATCTCCTTCCACGAGGAATATTTCAGTCCCCTTCGCCATCCCCACACTGCAATCAGCAAGCTTGCCGGGAAGGCGTAGTTTACGTGTGGCAGAAGCTCGGCCAATATCCTTGGCTTGCTTACGACGTAAACGCTCTTCCATTTGCTCAATACTATAGTCGAGCAAACTGCGGGCCGCTTCGGGATTTGCTGTTAACCAATGATCGAAGTGATCTTTAAGGCTAACCTCCACGAGTCGGCTTGCTTCTTGTGAAACAAGCTTTTCTTTTGTTTGACCTTGAAATTGAGGATTTCGTAAAAACACTGATAAAACGCAAGAGGTTCCTGAAAAGCAGTCTTCTGCCGTGAGTTGACTTGCCTTTTTATTGTTAACCCGTTCCCCATAAGCGCGAAACCCACGGACAATGGCTTGGCGAAAACCTGCTTCATGAGTTCCCCCTTCAGGCGTCATAATGGTGTTGCAATATGAAGTATAAAATCCTTCTCGCTCTAAAGACCATGCAATGGCCCATTCAAGATGACCTTCCTCTTCAGGAAAACTGGCTTCTCCCATGAAAGGAGCTGGGGTAATGAGTGTGGCTCCTTTTAGGGTCTCGTTTAAATAATCGACAATTCCTCCAGGAAAATGGAAAATGGCTTTGTGAGGAAGGTTGTCGTGGCACAAGAGTTCATCGCACTGCCAGTGAATTGTCACACCCTTAAAAAGATAAGCCTTAGAACGAGCCATTTTATAGAGGAGTGAAGGCTTCAATTTTGCCTCACCAAATATCTTTGGATCAGGCCAGAAACGAATGAGAGTGCCTTTACGATGAGGGCTAGGCCCTAGCTTTTCTAATGAAGTTAGAGGATGTCCCTCAGCGTATTCCTGACGCCATAATTCACGATTTGCAGAAATTTCAACAATCAAACGCTCTGAAAGAGCGTTGACCACGGAAAGTCCGACCCCATGAAGTCCCCCGGACGTATTATAAGATTTTCCGCCAAATTTTGCTCCTGAATGCAAGGTTGTTAAGATAACTTCTAGCGCAGATTTATTTGGAAATTTAGGGTGAGGATCAATGGGAATTCCTCGACCATTATCTCTAACGGAAATGGATCCATCGCTATGAACCATAAGATCAATGCGAGTTGCATGGCCGGCTACAGCTTCATCCATCGCGTTGTCTAAGATTTCGATCACAAGATGGTGCAAGGCTCTTTCGTCCGTGCCCCCTATATACATGCCTGGACGACGACGGACAGGCTCAAGTCCCTCCAAGACTTCTATATCTTTGGCGGAATAGCTTTCAGAGGTGGCTTGGGGTTTGGAAAAAAGTTCACTCATGCTGCGCATTATGGTCAAGAAAAAAGTTAAACGCAAGGCCCCAGGTAAGGTATTAAATGAATGGAGTTTAGG
>JAIEOZ010000312.1 GCA_019750035.1 Alphaproteobacteria bacterium
CGCACCCATCCTTTTTGCGAACAAACAACGGTCACAAGTTCACGTTCAATAATGGCTTCAATGGGTACGTTAATATCTTCAGGAAGATCGGAAAGAACTGTTCTGCGTTGTCCTAAATCAGTTTTTTTGCTAAATTGTGTTTTAATCGTCTCCAGATCTTGGATAATTTTATTTTGCTGCAAAGAAGGCTTGTCTAAAAGCGTGCGTAGTTCAGCTTTTTCTTGAGAGAGCGTTTCATGCTCGCGTCGAATCTCAATTTCTTCTAATTTGCGCAAACTTCGTAATCGCATATTAAGGATAGCCTCTGCCTGAACCTCAGAAAGACCCCATCGTTCTTGGAAAATTTGGCTGGGGTTATCTTCTTCTCGGATCAAGCGAATGACTTCATCAAGATTAAGGTAAGCGATAAGGTAACCTTCAAGAACGGCTAACCGATGATCGATTTTGTCAAGACGAAACTGGGTTGTTCGCTCCAAGATCTCAAGACGATGATGGTAAAAAGCCTCAAGAATTTGCTTAAGGTTTTTAACTCCAGGAACACCCTTGCCATCCACGACGTTCATGTTTAAAGGAATTCGCCCATCCAAATCCGTATGACGAAAAAGAGATTCCATCAAAACAGCAGGATCAACAGAACGGGACTTTGGCTCAAAAATAAGGCGGACTTTATCTGTCGATTCATCCTGCATGTCCCCAAGAAGGGGCAGTTTTTTATCAGAAAGAAGACTCGCAATCTTTTCAATAAGTTTTGATTTTTGAACTAGGTAAGGGATTTCAGTAATCACAATTTGGTATTGTCCAAACTCAAGTTTCTCGACTTCCCATTTTGCGCGTAGACGAAAACTTCCTCTTCCGGTTTGATAAGCTTTCAGGATATTTTCGGGGGTTTCAACTAAAATACCTCCCGTTGGAAAGTCTGGACCCGGAATCAGTTTGACAAGATCTTCAATTTCTATGCCGGGATTACGGATTAAAGCGATCAGCCCTTCACATACTTCACTTAAATTGTGAGGAGGAATGCTGGTGGCCATTCCTACGGCAATTCCTGTGGCTCCATTGACTAATAAATTGGGGAACCGTGCGGGCATCACGATAGGTTCGCTATTTTCCCCATCATAGGTTGTCTTAAAATCGACGGCGTTTTGATCAAGCCCTTCCATCAAGGTCTCTGCCACTGCCGTCAGCCGGGCCTCTGTATACCGCATGGCTGCAGCTGAATCTCCGTCAATATTTCCAAAATTTCCTTGCCCATCTACGAGAGGCAAGCGCACAGCAAAATCCTGGGCAAGACGAACCATGGCATCATAAATGGCTATTTCTCCATGGGGGTGAAACTTACCAATCACATCTCCCACAACCCGAGCACACTTTTTATAGCCCGATTTAGGATCAAGTTTGAGTTCTCTCATCGCATAAAGTAGTCTGCGATGAACGGGCTTTAATCCATCCCTTACATCAGGAAGGGATCGCTGCATTATGGTTGATAAGGCATAGGATAAATAGCGCTCGCCTAAAGCGTTAACGAGTTCAACATCCTGAATGGTCATGCACACTTCCTTACTTTAGTGAAATGTTGTAAAAGCCGCAGTCTTGCAGAAGGGAGTGTGCGGCCTAAAAGATATCTTTCGAGAAAATAGCCTGAGAGATGGAGAGCGTCGAGGATTTCTTCAT
Source organism: Alphaproteobacteria bacterium (assembly GCA_019750035.1). Lineage (GTDB taxonomy): Bacteria > Pseudomonadota > Alphaproteobacteria > UBA9655 > UBA9655 > UBA9655. Next base: position 1,672 of record JAIEOZ010000312.1, read on the forward strand.
CTTCAGGTATTATTTCCTTGTTTTCTTGGTAAATAAAGTGAGGGAGAGGAAGGAGCTTATCTCGATAAGGGTGGGCTATGGTCTGACATACAGCGCGTCCCGTACGAGGAGAAACAGCAACAAGATGTGTTGTGCTCCCCGTTACGGCACACGTTTTGATATCCAGACCATATCCAAGCTCTTCCAAAAGAGTGAGCTCAAAAAAAGCGTAAGACCGTGCCCAATAGGGGGTCACAAGATCTTTTAATAAACCGTTGAACCTTTCATAAAGATGGGGATAGGCGTTCCGTTCCGGAAGAGCCATCTGACAAAGCGTTGTTGCACTTAAAAGGGCGGCAAGAGGACCAGGCGCATCAAATAAAAGGGCAACATTTGTTGTCAGAGGCTCAAACGTCCAGTATCCGATGTGATTTTCAAGGCGAGCTCCCCATCGCGCCTTAACTTTTCCGCCACACTGAACCCATCCTTTGTTTTTGTGGCTGAAGCCAAAGACGCCCGCACAACGTCCATGAGAAGAGGTAAAAAGGCTGACAACCTGCTTACGCTCACCCAGAGTTTGCGTGTGGAGAATGATTCCTTCGTCTTGCCATTCCATTCAATAGACTCTCAATTCTTTCCCAAAGAGTGTGTTTTATATACACACTCTTATGGGCTGAAAATCCAGTCAATTCTTTGACAAAAACGTGCAACGAATTAATTTTCGCTGATTTTTTCTGCGATTTCAAGAGCTCCCTTTAAGTTAAACATTCCTTGGCCGTGCAAGCTCTCGTCATAGCCCTTGAAACTACGATTTGCTCCTTCTAAGATGGCCTGCTTAACTTGTACGTGGGTTAACGTGGGATAAAATCCTCGAATAACACTTGTCAGACTACTCAAGATAGCCGTCGCAGAAGAATGCCCTCCAAGAGTGAAGTAGGGGAGAAGAGACTCTTCCCCCTCTTCCTTCACAGCTACATAAGCGGAAGGGATGACGACGGCCATATCTTTATACTCACCAGCAGAATGAGAGTTTTCTTCTAAGGCTTCAGTTACAAAATTGTAGTTTAAAGCCACTAAAGCATGCTCTTGGGTGACCGCTTCATTGAGTAACTTAATCCATCCTGTATGAAATCCACTTTTCACCAAAGGACCCGAATCATTCGAATGGCCAGCGACAACAAGGTGAGTTTTACTTCCGTCTGGTCCTGTTACTAATTTCTTAAGGTGTAAGGGGGCTGCTGCGCTCCTTAAATTGGCATTTTCTATTTCTTCCAAGAGTTTCAATTCCTCATCATTAAAATCCTTAGTCCAGTCTTTTTCTGGGTATTTTGCGATGATAGTGTCTTTCCAACTTTGAAAAGTCTCGGGGAATTTACAGCGTTCTGATGAAGGGGGTTCGAATGCAAATTTACCTGGTGCAGGTTGCACATAGTAATGTCCCCCTAAAGGAAGAAAAGAACAATTAAAGACAATGGGCTGATTAAGTGTTGCATAATGTGCGGCGGAGACCTCACCAAGAGGATCAAAGTCGCCATCCTTGACGGAGTAATAACAAGCGTGATGGGTTGTTTGAGGTGAAAATATTTGTGAGAGGCCAATCATCAAATCCCCATGCTTCCATTCACGGGCTTCATGAAGGGGACCCTCTTTTTTCCAAGATACTATCGGAGGCTGAAGGTCATAGGCGGCTCTCGCGCTCTCAGGAAGAAGGGATGGTTTTCTAAAGGATCCATCAATAATGACAAGAAGAGGAGTAACGACAGCAGGGTTTTGAAGGTGTTCGGCAGAGATACCCATCAGTTCTTTTTGCTTTTGAATAAAGAAGGGATAAAGCTGTTGAAATCTTTCAATCTTATTATCTATCTTCACTGTTGTTAAAAAATTGCGGGCTGATAAAATTATTGCAGCGTGCATATTCTCAGCTTCAGGCGTTAAGGTGTTCTCAGGCTTTAAGTGTTCTCGTGCTTTGGCTATAATGGCTTTCAGCTCTTTTCTAGCTTGCTGTTGAAGGGAGAGAACATCATAGCCTTCCACGGCTTGAGATAAGAGTTGATTCCATTCTTGGCTAGTTTGAGGTCCATGCTTATAAAGGGCTCGGAGTGTTCTGGAACTTTTTTTCTCGTTCTGAGCTTCCGTGAGGGACGAGGTGCTTCTTTTTTCCCATTTTTCTCGTTTTTCCTTAAAAAAGAGCTTAACCCATACTGAATAATATCTGGGTTGAGCTCCGGGCAGTTATTTCTAACGTAAGATTCAACGTCTCTGATTTTGTCTTCTGAAACGACGCTATGCTTTTGAAGTTTTGTTTTTGCATAGACTTGTGCATCATTTTCTCTATTTATATCCAGGAAACCAGACCAATTTTCTTGAGAGTATGCATTAGGGGATGCTAAAAGGAGAGGGATTGAGGCTGCGCTTGCGATTAAAAAAACATTCAAATAAGACATCAAATAACCTCTAAAAAAATTCATATCTTATACATGTATAGTAAGTAATTATCTAATTTTCAAGCCATTAGTTGGGTTGGCAGAAATAATTTTTAATTCATTGATTATTCTTATGATTTACAAATATTATATTTATGATACTTTTATTGCATCTCAATTAATAAAAATGAGGAGCGCCTTATTTATTGCTTGAACTCAAGCCCAATGCTTGCATAAAGGCGGGGGTTGTCCATCCACCCTGACTTAACCTTCACGTGAAGAAAAAGATGAACCGGTCTTTCGAGAATGCCAATTAACTGACGTCGCGCCGCTTCACCAATAGCTTTGACTTGCTGACCTCCTTTCCCTAAAACAATGGGTCGTTGACTGTCTCTCTGCACCAGAATGGATTGAACAATTTTAACACTTCCATCCTTAAACTCTTCCCATGATTCCGTTTCAACCCATATGGAATAGGGAAGCTCTTCATGAAGGCGGTGAAAGATCTCTTCTCGTGTAATTTCAGCGGCGAGTAACTTTTGAGGAAGGTCGCTGAGTTGATCTTCGGGGAATAGCCAAGGACCTTCTGGAAGTTCTCGCGCCCAATATTCCTTGATATCCTGCACGCCATCTTTTTTAAGAGCGGAGATCATAAAAATTTGATCAATATACGGCCTTGAAAAAATTTGGGCTAAATTTAAAAGGTCTTGTCTGGGAATAAGGTCAATTTTATTGAGAACAATGAGGGCCTTCTTTTTATAATATTCAAGGCGTTTAAGGATGAACTCTGCTTCGTCAACTTTTTTTCGGCTTGTATCAATAATAACCATAATTCCATCTGCATCACTCAAACTGCTCCAAGCGCTTCGTACCATAGCTTTTTCAAGACGCCGTTTAGGCGCCTCAAAAATTCCTGGCGTGTCGATGAGGATAAGTTGGCTCTCACCTTCAAGGGCAACCCCCAAGATGCGATTGCGTGTTGTTTGGACTTTAGGAGAAACAATCGTAACCTTACTGCCTACTAACGCGTTAATGAGAGTGGATTTGCCTGCATTAGGGCTTCCGACAACTGCAATAAGTCCACATTGGGTCATGGGCAAACAGTCTCTAACATACGCTGAGCGGCCTCTTTCTCAGCATGTCTTTTTGAAGAACCTTTCCCCTGCACAGGATCAAAATCTTCAATACGCACTTCAACGGTAAAGCAAGGAGCATGGGCAGGCCCTGAGGTTTGAAGCACGACGTATAAAGGGTGAGTTTTGCCTTGTGCTTGTGCCCATTCTTGAAGAATAGATTTAGGATCACACGGAGGAGTGTTTGTTTCCTTGAGATATTCTTGCCAGTAGCGCTGGACAAAAGATTCGGCAACCTCAAATCCTCCCTCTAAATAAAGAGCACAAACCAGAGCCTCACACCCATCCGCGAGGAGTGTTTCTAGACATTTATTTTGAGAAGAGCTCTTCTCTTGTTTCATGACCATAACACAATCAAGTTTGATTGCTCTTGCAACCTTAACCAAAGTTTCTTTTTGAACGAGGGCTGCAAAGCGTTTTGCGAGATCCCCTTCTTTTTCTTGAGGGAATTCTTTAAAAAGCCAACTTGCGATGACAAGGCCTAAAACACGATCCCCTAAAAATTCAAAGCGTTCAAAGTCAACACCCTGTCCTGGCGGTAACATGCTCGGATGAGTCAAGGCTTTTTCAAGAAACGACCTATTTTTAAAACTGTAGCCTATGTCTTTTTCAAGACTTTTCATTAATGAATACCGCTCAATATTCGCGTGTAATGAGCTGACAAAGGCCATTTCCAAATCTCCCAAAGAGCAATATGCCCCCCTGTAGAAAAGAAAATAAAGCTTGCCCGACCCACTAAATACTCAAAGGGAATATAGCCAATGATGCCTTGTGCACGACTATCGTTTGATCCATCTCGGTTGTCTCCCATCATAAAATAATGCCCTGGAGGAACAGTATAAATAGGAGTATTGTCGTAAAGTCCCTGACCAAAAGGTTTTTGTTTAATAATCAGATGCTTAAGCCCATTCGGAAGCGTTTCCGTGTATTGAGGGGCTTTAATCTTTCCATCATCACCAACCGCTTCAAATTCTCCATTAGGTTCAATTGGACAGAGAATATCATTGATATACAAAAGTCCCTCTTTCACTTGAATCTGATCGCCAGGTAATCCAACAATACGCTTAATGTAATCTGTATCGGGATCAACCACAGATCGAAAGACGGCAACATCTCCAAGTTTTGGTTCTTCTCCCCAAATACGCCCAGAAAAATAATTAATCTGTCCTCCAAAGGGGATGGAGTAACGGCTATATCCGTAGGCGGTTTTGGAAACAAAAAGGTTATCTCCAATCAAAAGGGTGGGGATCATCGATCCCGAAGGAATATGAAAAGGTTGGAGCCAAAATGTACGAATGATGACGGCTAAAAGAATAGCATAAAACAGGGCTTTTAGATTTTCCCAGAGAGTGTCTTTTTGTTTTGTCATATCCGTCATTCCTATAAATAGATTAAAATCGTGAAGATCTTATTTGCCTCATCATAGACAAAAAATCCCCACAGGAGTGGGGATTGAGATTCTATCCTTACAAGCTGTGCCTAAAGGCCAAGATCTTTGAAACGGCCTTGGAATTTTGCAAGCTGACCACCTGTATCGAGAAGGCGATGAACCCCTGTCCAGGCAGGATGGGATTTGGGGTCAACGTCAAGACGGAGAGTATCTCCAGGCTTGCCCCAGGTAGAGCGTGTTTTAAATTCAGTTCCATCTGTCATGACAACATTAATTTCATGATAATTTGGGTGTATCTCTTTCTTCATACGAAAATCTCCTCTTATTGCAAATGTTTATAAAGAATTTCTTTAATAATGTCTAGGTCTATCCGCATTTCACCTAGGCTAAATGAAAATGCATATTTTCTTATTTTATTCGTCTCAAATACAGAGAGGAGTTAAAATAATTTTTTTCCATTCTCAACGTTTGGATCCACCGTAGCTAGACAGACAGCTCCTTGAGGATCTGGGCATCCCACCATTAAAAATTGAGACTCAAATCCTGCAATGTTTTTTGCTCCTAAATTGACAACACCTAAAATTTGACGTCCCAAAAGAGATTGCAAAGTATAATGAACAGTGACTTGGGCTGATGTTTGTAAAATTCCAATTTTAGGACCAAAATCCGCCCATACTTTGTATGCAGGTTTAAGAGCTCGGGGAAAAGGTTCTACTTTTACAATCGTCCCTGAACGAAAATCTACTTTCGAAAAGTCTTCATAAGATATAATCATTGTCAAAACTCCTTGTTGCCAAAAGGGCAATAAATAAATGCGGATAAAAAATAAGGGGGAGTGGGGCGACTTAGCTATGGATAAAAAGCCAAAATAAGCCCAGAATTAAAGACTTCTCGGTCGCTTATAAAGAAAACAAGGGTTTTTTGTAAACCTACTAAGTGTCATGTTATTCTTTGTAAAGCAAAACGCGTTTAGTGTCAAGACTATATTAATTTTTGTATGAGATGAATTGGTTAAACTCACTTAATATTAAAGAAACAGTAAACTAACCTATCGTCAGCTTTCGTAGACAAAACCATTCTCTTTTTTGGTGCATCAAATATTTCAGATCAAATCATTTAAGTGTTCAGGAGCACTCCACTTTTTCCTGATGGACCGTCAGGTCAATTGACTTAAAATTTCTAAAAAATTTGCTGAATGAGACTCGGACTTTCAATGGCAAAAAGGTTAGCGGGAAGTGGGATATTAGATTGTATATTTGAAAGGATAACGCGCGTTTCTATCCCTTGGCCATCAATAACACGCCACTCCTTAAGAGCGATAGGATTATCATTAAAAACAAGAGTAATGTAACCTGAATCTGGGTCTTCTTTCCTAATTAAAGAAATTTCCGTTGTCTCTCCTTTGGGAAGGACACTTGTAACTTCTACATCCCCGCTAAAACGAACTTGTGGACGTAAGATAAAAGCAGCAGGCGTTTTATCTAAAGAAACGTAATCAACCTGATCAGCCTCTCTATCTTTCGTAATCAGCCATTTTCCATTGGCCACAATCAAAAGGGTCGACGGTGGATTATAGGTAAGACGCATTTTTCCGGGTCGAAAAATTTGAAGGGTTCCCGAGGCTTGTTGACCCTTACTATTAATCTGAGTGAAGTCCCCAGAAAGAGTTTTAAGATGATTAAGGTAATTTTCATAGGGCTGAGTTCCTTCAGAGGCTTTCGCTGTTAGCAAAGAAAGGCCAAAAGCCACTAAAGTAAAAACTATTTTCTTGATTTTCATCACACATTCTCCTGAGAGCGTCTTATTAAAATTTCTCTTTTACCTACATGGTTAGGAGAGCTCACAATCCCCTCTTCTTCCATTTGCTCAATAAGTCGAGCTGCTCGATTATACCCTATTTTTAGATGCCGTTGAATAAAACTTGTTGAGGCCTTACCTTCTCGATAAACAATGGCCAAAGCTTGCTGGTAAAGAGCCTGTTCTTCGCTCCCTTCTTCACTGCCAAAATTGAGTTCAGATGACGAAGAATCCACAGTAATATCTTCGATATAGGATGGCTCACTTTGAGCTTTCAAAAACTGAACGACTTTTTCAACGTCGGTGTCTCCCACATAAGGTCCATGAACACGGGAAATTCTTCCTCCCGTTGCCATATAAAGCATATCCCCTTGACCAAGCAGTTGTTCGGCTCCTTGCTCACCTAAAATAGTACGGCTGTCAATTTTTGAGCTTACTTGAAAACTAATACGTGTTGGAAAGTTTGCCTTGATGGTTCCTGTAATAACATCAACGGAAGGACGTTGGGTTGCCATAATTAAGTGAATACCTGCTGCACGAGCCATTTGAGCGAGTCGTTGAACGGCAGATTCAATTTCTTTGCCGGCCACTAGCATTAAATCAGCCATTTCATCAACAACGACGACAATAAAGGGAAGAGGCTCCATGGGAAGGGGCTGTTCTTCAAAAATAGGCTTACCTGTTTCTGGATCGAAGCCTGTTTGAACACGTCTCGAAATAAGTTGTCCCTGGAACTTAGCTTCGAGAATGCGTTGGTTGTACCCTTCAATATTGCGGACAGAAAGCTTAGACATAGCTTGATAGCGACTTTCCATTTCTCGAACAACCCAGCGAAGAGCCACCACAGCTTTTTTGGGTTCCGTAACGACAGGGGCTAAAAGATGGGGTATTCCATCATAAATTGAAAGCTCCAACATTTTTGGATCAATCATGATAAATTTACAACGTTCAGGAGGCAAATGATAAATTAAAGATAAAATCATGGCGTTAACTGCCACTGATTTTCCTGATCCTGTCGTTCCCGCAACAAGTAAATGAGGCATTCGCGCTAGATCGGCAATGACAGGAGTTCCACTAATATCCTTTCCGAGAATGAGAGTAAGGTGGGTTTTGGATTGTTCATAATCCTCATGAGAAAGCAGTTCTCTCAGATGAACCGTTTCACGATTTTTATTAGGAAGTTCAATACCGATAACGTTCTTTCCAGGAATAACGGAAACGCGCGCTGAAATGGCACTCATTGAACGTGCAATGTCGTCGGCTAATGCAATAACGCGTGAGGATTTTACACCTGGAGCAGGTTCAAGCTCATAAAGCGTCACAACAGGACCAGGCCTAATTCCTACAATTTCTCCCCGAATACCATAGTCATTAAGGACAGATTCAAGGGCTTCAGCATTTTCTCGAAGGGATTTTTCATCAAGATCAAACTTTTGTATAATATTTTTTGGGATATAGAGCAGCTCGAGGGGCGGGAGTTGGTAGGGCTCATCTTGATAAAATGGTTTAGGTGTTGTAAGCGGTTGAGGCGTTGCTTTTGGAGATTTTGGTTTTCCATAATCCATTAATTTGCGAGATATATCCTGGGGAATTTCTTTGATTTCCTGATAATCTTTTTCAGGAAGAGAAGAAAAAGAAGCCTGTTCTGTTTTTTTAGGAAGGGGGTAAGGTTTTGGAAACAAAGCAAGAAGTCCTTTAAGGTGAGAAAATTTAACCCCACTTGCTGTGAAGAGAAGCAGGAGACTAAAAGCTAAAAGCAAGAGAGCGAGGCTCAAAGGAGAGAGAGGGATTCCCCTCAGATTTTTCATGAGGAGATATCCAAGGACACCTCCCTTTTCCCAAAAAGAAAGACTTGTCAAAAGAAGAAAGAAACCTCCTAGAAAGAGGCTAAGTTGCAAAAAGAGAGTGTATTTTTTTGGATGTGTAAAGAGGAATAACCCAAATCCAAGGTAAAAAACAGAAAGTACATAACTCAAAGAACCAAAGAATTGCAAGAAAAGATCGCTCGTAATAGCTCCAAAAGATCCCAAAAAATTTTGAGTCTCACTATCGGCAACCAGATTCCATGAAGGATCTGTAGGGGTGTGGGTTACAAGCGAAAGTGTTAGAACGAAAGAGCACACTAAAAAGCTAAGACCAAAGAGCTCATAAAGCCAACTACGAAGCAGAGAAATAAAGTAGTTTTTTGAACGTGAGAATACCATGAAATAGGAAGTACACGAGTTTTTTTAAAGGGTCAAGAAAAAGGGAAATGCTAAACATTTCCCTTTTTTAAAACGTCAACAAACCGTTGTTGTTTTATTAGTTTGCTTTTGGAGCTTCTGCTTCTGCTTCTGCTTCTGTATCAACGCTCTCAAGAGAAACTTTTTCTTCTTTAGGAGCATCTGCTGGGTTTGAATTTGCGAAACCACAGGTCATTGTACCAAAAAGAACTGCTAATGTTAAAGCTACTGACTTCATTTTATTTTTCTCCATAAATATTAATACCTCTACATGAGGCGA
>JAIEOZ010000148.1 GCA_019750035.1 Alphaproteobacteria bacterium
GGCGAGCTGTTGATTGTTCCTATTGGGTACTCTAATATTTCAAAATTGTCTCCCCCCCGCCTTCGGAGTGTGATGATGAGCTTTTGGCTGATGGCCATTGCCTATGGAAATTATTTGAGTGGATTTATTGCCCAATTCTCACTAAATGAGCCATTGCCATCTGAAAGTTCTTTAGATCATTATCAAACGTTCTTTTTATGTTTGGCCGCTGCTCCGTGTATTATCTCTATCCTTTTGTTTGCTTTTTATCACATAAAGCAACCTAAGGCTCTGGAGGCACAAGAGAAATCTAAAGCTTAAAGACATCACTCTTCTTATCCACACCTCTTTGATGCATTTCCTCCCATAAAGCAGTTAGCTAATATAACCTGAGTTCTCTAATTACGCATAGAGGTCCCTATAAATCTCCTAAGAATTCATGGCTTACGAGGATCTCAGTTTCTTTCCCCTAAATTCCTTTTGCTAAAAGAAATTCTAATGCCAGAGAATAAGCTTCATCTTTATATCCTGCTTTATAGAGAGCCCGTAAAAGGAGAATAAATTTATCAGGGACCAGGTCCTTGAGAGGGATATCCCCTATCATGATAAGAACAAGCAGCAAAGCCTCTCCCCTTCGATCGCTTTTTACGGCTGAGTCAAGAAGATCGGCTGTATTTTCATCAAAAAAAGCTCGTTTCTGTCGCCAAGAGGGCTCGACAGGCTCTCCTTTCACAGGAGAGCCTGCATCTTCTCCCAGAGCTTCGAGCACGTGCCGCAGCATGTAGGAATTTTGTGACGCTGTTTCAGGATGAACCCGATTCTGATAAAGTTGCCAGGCTTGAAGTTGAACCTCACCCCATTGATTTTTGGGAAAGGCAAGGTGAAGAAAGGGCAAAATAGCAATGGCATCCTCTGGAGATTCCCGCATAAAAAAAACACCCCATTTTTGCGCAAGGTCCTTTTCTCCGACTTCTAAAAAGGCGCGAATCATATAAGGAGCAAGGCGAAGCGCTTCTGACGAAGGTTCAATTTTAATAAGCAAAGGCTTAAAAATTTGCGCGATAAGACCCAATTTCTGCTCGCTTTTAGCCTTTTCAAAAAGAGTCAACAAAGACTCAAGATTTGGTGATTTTAGCACTTGAGCAAATTTTTCTAAAAGCTCGCCTCCGGTTTCATCTTTCAAAAGATTGAATAGGAAATCTCCCTTAAGAGCTCCGTCTTGAAGAGCTTTTTCAGCGGCAAAAAGACGGGTTTGCAGCGGCACTTTTTCAGCCCTTGCAATAAGGGCTAGCGAAGAGGGAGACATTATCTTTAAAGACTCATCCGGAATGTCGTGCCCCAGTGCACACCAAACAGTGAGGAGAAAAGGAGACTCAGCGATTGAGGCATCAAAAGAGGGCAAAACTGAAGACTCAAAAAGAGCATTAATAAGAGAAAGATCCTCTGGATTTGATTCATTCAAAAGCTCTGCCGCTATTTTTCCACGCTCGGTTTCTCCATTAAGGTATAAACAATAAATGTTCTGCTTTTTCCATTCCTCATCAGCCGCAGCACGCAACAAATGAGTAACTTTCTCACAAGCTTTCTTTGAGTCTCCAGCCAACCATTGAAGATCAAGAAGCAAACGATCTTTGTCTGGAAGGTTAGTTTCTAAAAGGAATTCCTTCGCTTGTTCTAAGTTCCCCGTTTTCTCTAAAAAGGAAAAAAGAGTTTTTTCATAGGTCGAATTTTGCAAAAGGGGGCCATATTTTTCTTTTAAAACTTCATGATATAAGTGACGTAAAGTTATCGAAGATATGTCAACGGGAAGTTTTGAAAAATAGGTCTCGATGATTGAAGGAGGAGTTCCCTCCCAAAATCCAGTTTCCTCTTGCGAAATCAGTTGAGGATGCAAGTCTTGTACGTCGTTCTGCTGAGGGAGGAGTGAAACTGGCTGAGCTATGGCAGATCCGTTCTTTAAAAGAAAAAAAGCCCCTCCACACAAAAGTAGTTTATTGAGGAAGTTTTTCATTAGGAATAACTTTTTCAACACGAACTGAAGGAGCTGGTATTCCCCACATAGAAAGGACAATAACAGCCACCAACAATAATAAAGCCATCATTCCCCACAAAGCCCGTACTAACGTCATCCATCTCTCCGTTTGTTTCTCTTTCAAGAGTTTTATGCTGAATCTTCAAGAATCTCAAGAGAGAGTGTGAGGGAAAAAGTTCTTCTGTCAACGTTTATCAAAACGTCAAAGAAATAGGAAAAATCATTAAGAAATAGTCTGGTCTGTGGTGATGCCCGTAAAAGGAAAAGTTTTACGTAAAACGTCATCAACGTCTTGTAGGGTTGCAGAAACGCCCAGATCTGTTAATGAGGTTATTCCATACTGACGCAGACCACAGGGAACAATATCTTGATAAGCCCTTAGATCTGGGCTCACATTTAAAGCCATGCCATGAGAGGTTACCCATTTTTGGACTCTCACTCCAAGAGCCGCTATCTTGTAGTCCTGTCCTTCTTTTTGAACCCATATTCCAATTTTATCTAAACGGCGTTCGCCCTTTACGCCAAAATAAGCAAGGGTCTCAATCATCCACTCTTCAAGCATACAAACATAGCGCCGAATATCTTGAAAGCGTGTCTTTAAATCTAACATTAGGTAGATAATTCGTTGGCCAGGACCATGGTAGGTCGCTTGCCCCCCCCGTCCTACTTTAAAAAGAGGAAGCTTATCAGGAACAAGAATATCTTCATCATGTCCACTCGTTCCCAGTGTATAGAGAGGAGGGTGTTCTAATAACCATACACATTCACGATCTTCCTTGTTTTGCACAGCCTTAACACGGGTTTCCATCCATTTTAAGGCCTCTAAATACTCGACAAGTCCTTCTTGAGACTTCCATTCAAAAATATTTACTGTGTTGGGGCTTGCCCTCATTTTCATTTCCGTGTAAAGACGTTTGCAGCAAGGGGATAGAGTTATTATCCTAAGCTGTACCATTAAGGTTTAAATGGTGGAAGTCAAAAGTCATGCGGTCGTGGCGGAATTGGTAGACGCGCAGCGTTGAGGTCGCTGTAGGGGAAACCCTGTGGAAGTTCGAGTCTTCTCGACCGCACCATATCTATTTGTCATAAAATAGAGTATGCTTAAGTGTTTCTAAAAGGGAGAGAGCAACGTGAAAGACACCCTTAATCAGCGAGCACTTGATTATCACCGCTTAAAACCAGCGGGTAAACTTAAAATTACAGCGACAAAACCACTTTCAACTCAAGAAGATTTAGCTCTTGCCTATTCTCCTGGCGTGGCTGCCGTAAGCAAAGCGATTCAAGAAGATCCTCAAAAAGCAGCTTCCCTTACAGCACGCGCAAACCTTGTTGCAGTGATTAGCAATGGAACAGCCGTTTTAGGCCTTGGGAATATCGGCCCTCTAGCTGCAAAGCCTGTTATGGAAGGAAAGGCAGTCCTTTTTAAAAAGTTCGCAGGAATCGATGTTTTTGACATCGAAATCAATGAGTCTGATCCTGTAAAATTAGTTGATATTATTGCAAGCCTCGAACCTACTTTTGGGGGCATTAATCTTGAGGATATTAAAGCTCCTGAATGCTTTTATGTTGAGCGTGAACTTAAAAAACGTCTTAAAATTCCTGTGTTTCATGATGATCAGCATGGTACGGCTATTATTGTGGGTGCAGCGCTCCTTAATGCACTGAAGCTTGTTAAAAAGAATATCGAAGACGTTCGATTGGTAACATCAGGGGCAGGAGCTGCAGCTATTGCTTGTCTCGATATTCTCGTCGATTTAGGGCTTAAAAAAGACCATATTATTGCCACCGATCAAGCCGGCGTTATTTATCAAGGACGACTTGAAAAAATGGATCCCTCTAAAGAAAAATACGCCACATACCAAAAAGTACGTACGTTAGCAGAGGCTATTCAAGACGCAGATATCTTTCTAGGACTCTCCGCAGGAGGTGTTTTAAAGAGTGAAATGGTCACGACCATGGCTAACCATCCTATTATTTTTGCTTTGGCTAATCCTACTCCTGAGATTTTACCAGAAGACGCCCTTTCAGTTCGTTCTGATGCGATTATAGCCACCGGCCGTTCAGATTACCCCAACCAAGTCAATAATGTCTTATGCTTCCCTTTTATTTTTCGAGGAGCGCTTGATGTAGGGGCGACAACCATTAATGAAGAGATGAAGCTTGCCTGCGTCTTTGCCCTTGCCGATCTTACCCACAAAGATCCTTCTGATGTGGTAACATCTATCTATGGCCAGGAAGATTTAAGGTTTGGACCAAATTATATTATTCCGAAGCCCTTCGATCCCCGACTCGTCACGGAACTTCCTCCTGCTGTGGCTCAAGCGGCTATGCGAACAGGTGTGGCCGCTCGACCTCTGCAAGATATGGAGTCTTATAAACAACAACTTTCTGAGTTTGTTTACCGGTCAAGCTTAGTCATGAAACCCATATTTAGCCAGGCGAAAAAAGGCCCTCTCCGTATTGTCTATGCTGAGGGTGAGGATGAAAGAATCTTACAAGCAACTCAACATGTTATTGAAGAAGGGCTTGCTTACCCTATCCTTATAGGACGAAAAGAAGTTGTCAGTACGCGCATTAAGCGATTAAATTTACGCATGCAGATGGGTCAAGATTTTGAGCTCGTCGATCCACAAAGTGATCCTCGCTATCATCAATATTGGACTGAATATCATCGATTGATGCAACGCAAAGGGGTCGCCCCCGACTCTGCTAAAATTGTTATTCGAACAAATGCTTCTGCCATTGCGAGTTTGATGGTTCACTTTGACGAAGCTGATTGTGCGCTTTGTGGCCCTGTAGGACGTTATGGCCATCACCTTGAATCCATCTTGGATATCATCGGCCTTCAGCCTGGGGTGGAAGTAGCCGCGGCGATGAGTATCATGGTTCTTGAAAAAGGCTCTTTTTTCTTTTGTGACCCCTATGTCAATTTGAATCCAACGACGTGTCAACTAGCAGAAATGGCCATAATGGCTGCCGAACAAGTTCGTAAATTCGGAATCGTTCCTCGGCTTGCTCTCTTATCCCATTCAAACTTTGGGACCTACCATGATGAATCTGCCCTAAAAATGCGCCAAGTTCTTGATAAAATTAAAAATGTTGCGCCAGAGCTAGAAGTTGAAGGTGAAATGCATGCCGATGCAGCGTTGAGCGGCATGATTCGCTTAAAAACTTTTCCAAATTCAACTTTAAAGGGACAAGCTAATCTTCTTATTATGCCAAATTTAGACACAGCCAACATTGCTTTTAATATGGTGAAAATATTGGCAGATGGTCAACCCATAGGACCGATTTTATTGGGGCCTAAAAAACCCATTCATATTTTAACTCCTTCTGTAACAACTCGAGGAATTTTTAATATGTCGGCTCTCGCCGTTGTTGATGCACAAAAGGTCACACGGGTTCTTCCCGCAGAAGGATAGAAGGACCCATGGTTGATAAGACTCATTTTCAGGAACAGACTCGTGACGAAAATGAATCTCTCTATGGAGTTTCACAAGATACCATTCGAGCCCTTGAAGAAGCCTTAAGTGAAGGAGAAGAAAGTCGTGTTGCACGCCTTATTCAACCTCTTCATGAAGCCGACGTCGCTACTGTTATTGAATACCTTTCCCCTTATTTACGACATTGCTTAGTTGAAATTCTACGACCCCGTTTCGATCCAGATATCCTGACACATCTTGATGAAACCGTTCGGGATGAGGTTGTCGAACAACTGGGAACCCGCGAGATTGCTGAGGCCATTACTGAGCTTGAAAGTAATGATGCGATTGCCCTGATTGAAGACTTAGAAGAAAAGCAACAGAAGGAAATTCTTGATTTCATCCCTATTGGGGAACGGGTTATTTTAGAAGAAGTTCTCACCTATCCCGAGGATAGTGCCGCTCGTCTTATGCAACGAGAAGTCGTCTGCGTACCCAGTTTTTGGACTGTTGAAGAAACAATGCACTATCTGGTAAAGGAAGAAAATTTTCCCGAAAAATTTTATGATCTTTTTGTCGTAGATCCAAAACATACACCCATAGGAGGAGTTCCCTTAAGTTTGCTCCTTCGTCAACCTCCGTCAACAAAAATAACTGATATTATGGAGGGAGACATTAAACGTATCCCTGCTCTTATGGACCAAGAGGAAGTCGCGCTCCTCTTCCGTAAATATGGCCTTGTCTCTGCTCCTGTCGTTGATGAGGGGGGACGAATCGTGGGAATGATTACAGTTGATGATGTTGTGGATGTGATTGAAGAAGAAGCTGAACAGGACATCATGCTTCTCTCGCGTGTTACAGAATCAGACTTTTATGAACCCCTTTTAAGTACATCTTATTCTCGTATTCGATGGCTTATGATTTCTCTTTTCAATACGCTATTAGCCGCAACTGTTATTTCCCAATTTCAATATACGATTGAAAAAATGGTGGCCCTTGCTGTGTTAATGCCCATTAATGCAGCCATGAGTGGAAATGCAGGCATGCAAGTTGTGACTGTAACGGTACGTGCTCTGGCAACACGAGAGTTGGGTGGCGCCAACATGCGTCGAGCGATCCGAAAAGAAGTTCTTGTAGGACTTATTAATGGTATTGTTTTTGGGGGTCTCATGGGTGCAATTGGGGCTTTTTGGTTCTCTGATCCTGCTTTAGGAATAGTTTTAGGGGGGGCTTTAATTTTTAATATGATTTGGGCAGCCCTTTGGGGAGTTCTTCTCCCCATCTTAATCAATAAAATGGGAATGGATCCTGCTCTTAGTGCCGGTCCTTTTTTAACAGCATCCACGGATTTATTAGGATTCGCCATATTTTTAGGCTCTGCAAAACTTTTTTTGTTTTAGCATTAAAAGAGACGAAAGAGCCTCTTGGGTAGGGAAGATGGAACTGCAAGTTATACTGGGCATTTCTTTTTTGCACTTTTTTGAGAAGCAGGTTATCGTATTTCCTTATTTTCTCGCAACTTAGATGCGTTTACTGTGATTTTTTTCTTGATTCCTATAAATTTCTTCTTTAATATAGGAGAATGACATTAAGCAAGTTCACACAAAATCCTTGTTTCCTCTATAAACGACCTCGTAGCTTTTAAGGTCGGGTCAGTTTGCATGACTTTCAGTCGTGTGAGTTTTTTCTCCGCAAACTTCATATATCACTAGGTTATTTATTTCTTTAGGTTTTTTTATGCGAATATTAAATTGTATCCCCTCCCTTTTATTGGGCAAGGGAAGAACTTTTTATTTAAGGAATGCTCTATGAAAACGACAGCTTTTATTGGATTTTCTTCAGGGTGGGGCGCTCAAGTTCGAGAAACGGAAAAAGGGCCCTTGTCATTTTACGACTCGGATGTTTTATCTTCACTTTCCTTGCCTTGGGTTTGGCAAGAAACGCTTCTTCCCATAAAAACAGCACAGGAAGTGAATTTACCTCCCGGTGACTTGACCCTCCCTTATATTGAAGACATGTGTCGCCGTATCTCCTCATCAATTGAAGAAGCTCTTCGGCATCAACAATTTCCTGTGGTCATTGGGGGGGATCATACGGTTGCAGCGGGTACATGGCCGGGAGTTGTTCATCACCTTAAGGCCAAACAAAAGTTTGGGCTTATTTGGATAGATGCTCATATGGACGCTCATACAATGGAGACATCCTTTTCCCACGCTTACCATGGTATGCCGTTAGCGATGCTACTTGGATTTGGAGAGCCTTCAATGTGCAATCTATTAGAAGAGGGGCCTGTGTTAAATCCTCAGCACGTATGCCTTATCGGAGTTCGTAGTTATGAAGAAGGAGAAGCCGCTCTTCTGCAACGTTTGGGTGTTCGCATTTATTTTATGAAAGAGGTTGAAGAAAGAGGCTTTAAGGCTGTTTTCCAAGAAGCACTTCAGCTTGTAAAGAAAGAGACAAAGGGATTTGGTCTGTCCATTGACTTAGATGGTTTTGATCCAGATGAGGCTCCAGGTGTAGGGAGTCCAGCCCCTCATGGTTTGAAAGCACAAGAAGTCCTCCCTGTTCTTTCAATGGTTCGACATGATCGTCTTTTAAAAGCCCTTGAAATTGTAGAATATAATCCTGATTTGGATAAGGATGAAAAAACCCTTTTTCTTATGAAAGACTTACTCTTAACCCTTTTGTTAAAAAATGAGGAAAAATCATGAATAATCAAGATATTATTGCACGAGAAAATGTCGTCTGCGCGCATATCTATGAACCCCTTTCTGTTGTTTTATGTAAAGGAAAAGGCGTGTGGCTTTGGGATATTGAGGGAAAAAAATATCTTGATATGATGGCTGCCTATTCTGCCATTAGCTTTGGTCATGGACATCCTCGGCTTTTAAAGGCCTTGAGTGAACAAGCTCAAAAAATCGCCGTACCCTCTCGTGCTTTTTATTCGGATCAATTGGCTCCTTTCTTAGAAAGAGCTTGTGCTCTCTCAGGATTTGATATGGGAATTCCTATGAACACAGGGGCAGAAGCCGTTGAAACAGCTATTAAAGTGGCCCGCAAATGGGGTTATGAAGTCAAAGGAATTCCTACAAACAAAGCTGAAATTATTGTGGCGAATAATAACTTCCATGGAAGAACGACAACCATTATAAGTTTTTCAACTGAACCTCTTTACCAAAAAGATTTTGGTCCTCTGACGCCTGGCTTCAAGGCTGTTCCCTTTGGAGATACAAAAGCGCTAGAGGAAGCCATCACACAAAATACGTGCGCTTTCTTAGTAGAACCTATTCAAGGAGAAGCTGGGATTATTCTCCCCCCTAATGGATATCTTAAGGAAGTACGGCGTCTTTGTACGGAAAAAAACGTGTTGTTGCTCCTCGATGAGGTTCAATCTGGGTTAGGGCGAACGGGCAAACTATTTGCTTTTCAACATGAAAATATTCAACCTGATGGATTGATTCTTGGCAAAGCACTGGGAGGTGGAATTTTACCGATCTCTCTGTTTTTAAGTCGACGTGATATCCTCTCCTTGATGACGCCAGGAAGCCATGGATCTACCTTTGGGGGCAATCCTCTTGCTTGTGCTGTGGCCAGTGAGGCCCTTGCTTTACTGGAAGAAGAGCATCTTGATAAGCGAGCAGCCGAATTGGGAGCTTATATGATAGGACGTCTCAAAAATATCAATTCTCCCCTCATTAAGGAAGTAAGAGGGGTAGGTCTGTGGATAGGCGTCGATCTTCATAAAGATCTCGTTAGCGCCAGGAAGGTTTGTGAAAAAATGTGTTTAGGGGGCGTTCTGTCTAAGGATACGCATGAAACGGTTATACGATTTGCTCCTCCTCTTATCATTACCCGAGAAGAGATTGATTTTGCCCTTGATGTGTTTGAATCTACTCTTAAGGAAATTGAAAAGCATGAGAGTAAGCCGAATTTAACTTGATCACAGAGACAAGATCACGTAACTATAGGGGCTAGTATTTAGTTAGAGCGCTGACATGATTCACCCAAAATTTCCCAATCTGCATATTATCAATCATCCTTTGATTCAACACAAACTGACCCAAATGCGAAAGTTAAAAACACCTAAACATGCATTTCGGCAGCTTTTGCGTGAGATCTCCCTTCTGATGGGATATGAAATTACGCGAGAGTTTCCTTTAACGAACGAAATCATTTCAACCCCCCTTATGACCATGAATTCCCCTGTAATTGCGGGTCCAAACCCTGCAATTGTGCCTATTTTAAGGGCTGGTCTTGGAATGGCGGATGGACTTTTAGAACTTATTCCAGAAGCGGATGAAGGGCACATTGGAATGTATCGGGATCCTAAAACAAAAAAACCTGTTGAATATTTGGTTAAGCTTCCGAATGCAAATGGACGCATTTTCTTTGTCGTTGATCCTATGTTGGCTACAGGAAATTCAGCAGTTGCAGCTATTGATATACTAATTAAACACGGAGCTGAAGCTTCAAACATAAAATTCATGGCTTTAGTGGCCGCTCCTGAGGGAATCAAAGTCTTCAATGAAAAATATTCCCACATTCCAATCTACACAGCTGCCCTTGATGAAAGGCTTAATGAAAAAGCTTATATCGTTCCTGGCCTTGGAGATGCAGGTGATCGTCTTTTCGGGACACATTAGAAGATCTCTTTCTTCATAAGAAATTAATATTTTGTTTTAATACTTCAAAAAGTCAGCTAGATTTCCACCATGTACTTTAATATACGAAATTTTCAGAGATTGAGTCAAAAAGCGCTTGCCCCTTCTGTGGGCTTAGCCGTTATGGGGTATTTTATTTATCACTCCATTCAGGGAGATCGAGGTATTCTTGCATGGGTGCAACTCCAAGAACGTCTTCTTTATGTTGAAAGTCAATTGAAAGACATTATTCAAGAGCGTCAATTCCTTGAAGAAAAAGTTCGTGATTTACGTCCCGAAAACATTAACCGGGACCTTCTGGATCAACAAGTTCGTCTTCAGTTGGGATATACCCATCCTGATGAGGTCGTGATTTTAAAGCTTGATAAGTCCGTGACTGAATAATTTGTATAAACTCATCCTACGTATGATTTTTCAACTTTCTTCTCGCCTCAAGCTTGTTGACGTTAAGAGGCAGCTCTTTTGGCAATCTGCGAGACATCCTCTCCGGCATCTTCAAGTTTTTGAACTCCTTGATTTAAAACTTCTTCAGCAAGGGCGAATAAGGTCATGTCAAATCGACAATGGGCTCTTAACCACTTTTCTTGAAAAAGCATATCCTTTTCGATGTCCGTCCATGAGGAAAGGGGGGCTTCCACATGCTGCAGAAAAACCTCTAGTTTATCAAGGGCATTAACGAATTGAGCTTCAAAACTATCTTTTGCTTCATATTCTTCCCATAAAGAAAACAACTCATCTCCCATTTTATCTTGAAGAGAAGTGCAGAGCTCAACCATGGCACTATGTTCAAGCTTTTGCTTTCGCTGCTTGGCTTTAAAATCTTGGGTTTCAAAAACAGGAATATCTCCTACTTTGGCTTCAGCCAAGTCATGGAGAATTGCGATTTTAAGGCATCGTTCAAGATCTACAGGCTTACTTAAATAAGGGGCGAATAAGATAACCATAAGGCTCATTCTCCATGTATGTTCTGCAA
>JAIEOZ010000230.1 GCA_019750035.1 Alphaproteobacteria bacterium
GGTTCATATTCCCTTTGTTTGAATCGCAAAAAGATTAACGCAACTCCCTCCAAAGGGAAAGGGAACTTTATAAAGGACGCTTAGATACGACGCAAGGGAGAGGTGAATTTTCTTCCTTTCTCCCCTGCCCCCCGAAGGGGGCTGGAAAGTATATTTTTCTTGTGTTTTTCATGCATCTGTAGAATCACTCAGACGTCTAGAATGAGGAGAATGACCCTCGTCAAAAGAATCATGATTATCTTCTTTATGAACAGATTCATCAAGCAATTCAAGAGAAGCTTCGTCAAGAGATTTAAGGGGCTTAGCTTGAGGAAGTGTCTTAAGAATTTCCTCAAGTTGATCTTGATAATTAATTCCTCCCATTTCTAGCATACTTATAGATCTTGACCCTGGAGAATCGATCTTTATCCGATTTTGAGTGATAATAATACGGCTGTTGGGGGTATTAAGATGCACTTCTCCAGCTAACTGTCCCATTTTTTTAAGCTTGTCAAAAACTAAACGAACAATATTCGTATCCTCTGGAGTCCTTATATTTTCTAATTGAATAACCAGGTTTTCTCGAAACTGTCCGGTCCTAAACCCATCCTCTTCTGGAACTATATATATTTCTTGTGCTGGATCTATATCATCATAACGGAAGAATTTTGCCCACATTGTTTCAACAATTTTTCTACTATCCCCAGCATCAAATTTTTCAGCACTTTTACCAGAAAACCTCTCAATCTTATTTGGAGCTATAACCACATAATTGCCTTCACTATCCACAAAACGCACTTCCTCTTTTAAACGTCCCTTTTCGCTAAGATTCGAAAAAAAAGAACGTAAAGCAAAAAAATGTTCTTGATCATTTATCTGTCCAAAATCAATAACTAAGTTTTTTTGACCAGGAGTTTCGTTGTGATCAAAGGAATATACATCTCTATAATCCCACTTCGTCTTTCTTTCATTAGAACTTTGCTTATATTTCTCCCTCTGCTTTATCTTCTCAACAACTTCTTTTGTCTCCTGATCAGAAAATTTAACAATGGATCCACTCGGTGTTTCTTGAGAGTTCTTCCCTTCATCATCGTTAAAATCAATTTTTATAAGCTCAACATCTTTATATCTCTCTTTTTTAGCAAAAGCTCTTAGGGTTTTGCGCTCATTGAAATCTTCAATTGCGCCCATACCTTCCGTAATGGTTATCGCGGTCGTCGACATTTGACTCGCCAGAAAAGACAAAACGGACAAAGCCATTATTTTTTTCATGCTTCTCATTTTCATTTTTCTCCCTCATCTAGAGTTAAAAATTTCATTGATAAATAAAAATATCTAAAAAATATCAATTAATGTTCTTATTATTATCATTTAATATTTAAAAAATAATAAAATTGCATAACTATTAACTATTAACTATTAACTATTAACTATTTTAAAAAATAATTTAATAATGAGTAATTATTTTTTAGATATCAGATTGTCTCCCTCTACCGACGACTTAGCTGGTAGTAGTCTCTCCGTTAACCTTTCTTTAAGGAAGCCTATTGAGTACTGTAAAAAAGAATAGAATCAAAAGGGACATTCCCCTCTCATGATTAATTCTGGAATAACTTAAACAAAAATGGAAATCTATTATGAGCAAAAAAATGTCTTCAAATAGTAATATTTGCCTTGCTCTCTACACCATTCATGGGAGGGAATCTTATGGCAATGGTAGACGAACAACGCGGCAAACATGTACAGGTGCGCAGAAAAAATGAATCAGTGCGTCGCTAGTGTTCTAGCTCCAAGGGACAATATTCGGACTGTATCACCGCATGCGATGACGCAGAAGAAGCCTGCAGAAAGGGCTGTTAAACCACTGCCAATGCTGGGGACCCCTGAATGTCTGAGTGCGGAAGGAAAAAGCCGGTTTAATCAACGAAGAAGGAAGCATATTACGCTTTTTAGGAGACGATTCAGGCTGGATCAAAGGAAAAACATTACGCCCTATCTGTCAATCACATGTACAAAAAAGAAGGAAGAGAGTTTCTTCTTTCACGCACACGTGCCCCTCGACGCTCTGCATTTGAGAATGAGTTCGACAACGAGTAGAATGGGGACGTAACAGTCCCCTTTTATTGTAATTAGGACCAGGACTTTATGCCCTTGCGACGCAATCAGTGTGAAACCTCTTAAGGCGCGGCAGGAGGAACTTCTTCAACTTCAAATTCAATATCTGGAAAACCAGGGAATACATCAGGGCCGAATAGTTTAAATTTCCACATAATTTTATTCATATCTTCTTCACCACTAATTACCCATAGGTTCGGTAAGAATCCTATTGCTTCATAATACTTCAAATTTTGAGCCACTTCACCCTTTTTTTCAGGAGGAACTATTATTTGATAAGTATTTTTCTTCGTTCTAAACTGCATATCATTACTTTCTAAAGCTTTGCTAGCGAGGAAAGCAAAGATTGTGGCCTGCTTACCATCGTTAGACAATTCAAAAGGTGCTCTGTCCTTAAAAACCGCTTTTAATGCCGAAGAAAAGTTTGATTCAGAGAAGTCATCAGCTTGAATCACAGCGAACGCTGAAATACTTGCCATTATGGAAAATACAAATAGTAACCATTGGAATTTCTTTTTCATATTAAACACCTATATACAAACAACTCATTGCTTTATAAGCCATATTTTTTTGGAAGTCAATCAGAATTTAAAAAAGGGGAAAAAGAGGATTGTGGTGATTCCTCTTATAGAATTTTGTCAGATCATCACTTTCACATAACATTTTGAGGCGTATGCTAATAATGGTTATTATTTATTAAACGATTTTCTCTAAATCTCTCTTGAAATAAAAAAGGAAACTACCTATTTTAAAAGCATACAGTATGGTGATTAAAGGGTGTATAAAATGAAGAGGTGGAGTGATGTTTTTGGAAGCCTGGGAACAGTGGCTGCCTCACTTTTGTCGTGTGCAGCTTGTCCTTTCTGTCTTCCCCTTTATGCAGGGCTTTTAAGTATTATTGGGATTGAACTCATAGAAATTCATCACTTCTTCTTTCCCATTATGATGACCTTTGGCTGTATAACTTTAGGAAATATGGCCTATCAAATCTATAAGCACCATGGACAATGGACACCCTTTCACCTTGCTGTGGGTGCAACTCTTGGCATGGTAACGTCAGCTTTTTTTGGGTATGAGTATCTTCTTTACCTTTCTCTAGCCCTCTTTATGGGAAGTGTCTTCTGGAATAAAAAATCCCTCCGTCATGAAGGTCACGGCTGTTGCTAATGGCGTCAACGCCATTTCCAACAGAAAAAGCCATTCCCCTCGTTTTAGATTTAGATGGAACCTTGATACGAACTGACACTTTTCATGAAATGCTGGTGCAGCTTCTGTTCAAGAAGCCCTGGCTTCTTCTTCTTGTGCCCTTATGGTTACTAAAAGGAAGACCTTTTGCAAAAGCCCAGCTTGTTGACGCTACACATCTCTCTCCTCGTCACCTTCCTTATAATCTGCCTCTCTTAGCCTTTGCAAAAGAGGAAGCAAAAAAGGGGCGTCCTTTAATCCTTGCCACAGGAACAGACCAACGACTTGCCCAAAAAATCGCAGATCACCTTGGTATCTTTCAAGACGTTATCGGAAGTCACGGAACTATCAATCTAACAGGTCACAATAAGCAACAAGCTCTTCTTCAGAAGTTTGGCGCCCAAGGATTTGATTATGCCGGAGATTCTCGCGTTGATCGATACATATGGAAAGTGGCTCGTAAAATCATTGTCGTCCACCCAAAATGGGGCGTTCTCACTCAAGCACGTTCTCTTCAACAAGAGAGTTCCATTATTTTATTTCCACGAGAAGTTCCCCGATATCACGCACTTCTTCTGGCTTTACGTCCTCTGTTTTGGGTCTTTAATGTTATCGCTCCTTCCTGGACTCTTTCTATCGCTTTAAGTCTTTTCACCTCTGGTCTTTTGATTGGAAACGATCTTTTTACTCTTTCAAAAGAAAGGGCAAGTTCATTTAAGAAATCAGTTTTTGCAAATGGCCATCTGCATCTCATCACAGCCTTTGTCCTTCTTTTTATCTTTATTCCTCTCCCTCTTTTTTTAATTACCTCATCCTTACCCTGGGGCATTGGCTTTGTTTTGATTTATTCTCCTTTATTTATTGGCCTAGATAGTGTAACGCGCCCCCTCCGACAGCCTCTGCGGTGGATTCTTTTAAGTCTTTTTCAATGCTGTGCTGTTCTGAGTCTTAGCCTATAAGACCTGATTCTTCTTCATAAAACACCAAAGGATGAAGCTTCTTTTCCAAACGTCTGCTATTGACATAAATTAATAATTGGGCTTTTGAGAAGTAGTTCCCTTCTTTCCAATAAGAAAGTCCATACCGTTGAAGCCTCTTGCCAAGGGGTTGAAAACCATCTGAAACAGCCCATTCTTCCACATGCTGTAAGGAAACGTAGCAAGGATTTTGCCTCCCCCGTTCCTTGTTTGTTGTGGCGGCAGGGTTCTCCTTTAAGAGATTATACGCTAAGGGGGAAGAAAGAGTAAAAGAAGCATTTTTTTCTTGGAGCGATCCAATAATCTGTTTCTCCTTCAGAACCTGAGAAATAAGAGGAGCTATCGTCCAACACCCTCCTTCTAAAACCATACTTCCTTCTTGGAAAACCTCCAAAGGAGCATTTCTTTCAATAATTCTATTCATTTTTGCTAAGTCCTGCGGCATTTTGACTAATGCAGAAAGGAGAGGATCGCTTTCCTTTTTATCATTGAATGTTCTTGTGGATTTTCTTAACCCAAGACTTTTAATTTTTTTGCTGACTGACGTAAGGGTTCTTCCTAAAGCAGCAGAAATGACTTTAAGTCGAATTTTTTCCTCAACGGCTTCGTGAACACAGATGTTTTCCCAATCTCTCCAACGTGGCTTTGTTTTTTCATAACCCCGCTCGCCTCCCTATTTGCTGAAAGATACATAATTTAATCATATCTGATATGATTAAATTAGATATCTTATTTTTGCCAATCTGAGAATTAGTTGTCAAGAAATTTTTGAAGTTTTTTTGGTAAACTTTCAATAAATTGAGATTACATTAGTAATAGAAAACAGTAGAAAGCACAAAATTGATACCATTTACAAAAAAAAGGAGATTTATCTTGACCTATGCGCAATTAGAGAACGGAGCCTAATTAAGAAAAAGTATCATTCTGAATTGCTTCGCTCCGCTCGCAATGACGATCTTTTATGTTGAAAAACAATAGGTTCGTCATTACGCGGAGGGACAAAGTCCCGACAACGCAATCTAGAAACTTAACTTAAATTGCGGTATTAGTATGATTAGCAATCTACACACGTTGAAATCGCCTTGCGAGAACGAAGAACGCTTAAAAGCTGCAGAACTGGCGGAATTTCACTCAACAAATCCTCAGCAATAAGACCAAGGCCTCTGCGATTTGCAGCTTCTCCCTGAATCCAAACAGCTGCTGCAGCCGCCTGAAAGGGAGCAAGCCCTTGTGCCAGAAGCCCCGCCATTAACCCTGCAAGCACGTCCCCACTCCCTGCTGTTGCAAGGGTTGCGGGCGCATTCGCATTGATGATGATTTTCCCTTGGGGAGAGGCAATAATTGTATCATAGCCTTTAAGAACAATGACAGCTTGGGCTTCGATCGCTGCTTTATGGGTTTTTTCAGCTTTATTTTTTAAAAAAGCAAGGTGCGGAAAAAGACAATGAAACTCTCCTTCATGAGGTGTTAAAATCGCGTTCTGATGAAGATGACTTATTAATTCCTGTGTTCTTCCGGCAAAACTAGAAAGGGCTCCTCCATCTAAAACACACGATTTATTTGAAGCAAGTAACAGAAGAGCTTGCTCTCGCGTTGAATCTTTAGGCAAAGCTCCCGTCCCCCATAACAGGGCGTTAAATCGATCATCTTTTATCCACTCCAAAAGTTCCACTGCAGAGGAAAGAGGAGTAACAATTTCACCCCAGGCTGCCGTTGCAAAAATAGGGTATTCCTCTTGCTTACAGATAAGGCGCAAAAGCCCTGCCCCCACACGGCGTGCCGCAAGAGACGCAAGTCTGATGGCTCCAGGCATTCCTCCATTCGCCAGAACAAGGCACGCCCCACGCGTATATTTATGGTCGAAAGGTTGAGGCTCTTGAAGAGATGCGTTCCACAAAAACGGGCTATTGACGGAATGAGTCAGAGAAGGAAGCAACCGATCAGGTATCCCGATATCTTTAATATAAAGCTTACCGGCATGGAGACGCCCCGGAAGAAGATAATGCCCCGGGCGAGCTCGCCAAAAAGTCACTGTATAGGTTGCCCAGATTGCCACCCCAAGACATGCCCCTGAATTGGATTCAATTCCTGAGGGAACATCAATGGAAACCACTGGCTTTGCAGCTGCATTTATGAGCTCTACTACCTTTAAAACATATCCTTCTAAGGAAGAGGAAAGGCCCACCCCAAAAAGACCATCTACAATTAACTCAGCTCGAGTGATAGATTTTTGAACAGTTTCAAAAGAAGAAAGATCTTTGAAAGTCATGATCTCTACGGGCCAGTTCATTTCCTTTAAAAGTCGCGCAACAACAAAGCCATCTCCTCCATTCTTACCCGGACCACAAAAAACAACCGTATGACAAGAAGAAAAATGCTGCAAAATCACCTCAACCACTGCCTGTCCTGCACGCTCCCTAAGGCTTTCTTCTGAGAATCCTTCAGCTATAATGGTTTTTTCCGCTGTTCGAATTTCTTCGACTGTTAAAAGTTCATGTTTCACTTTTGTCTCCTTAAGAATCTATGCAGCCTTAGCTTTTCATTATAAATCGTACGCCAAATGAGAATAATTTTACATTAATAAGCGAGGGTATCCAAAGGTGTATTAAACGACTGCAGTTCCTCTTTCTGTCCCTGTTGAGAAGCAAAGAGCAGAGATAACAACGAAAAAACAAAGATAGGATCACAAAATTTTAATACTATTAAAACATTTTATATTATTTATTTTTAATAAAATTTAATTTAAATTTATTTAATAACAAAGAAATTTAAAATTATTTCTCATATTAAATGTCCATTTGACGAATCGAAAAAAAAATGCTAACAGCATCACAGTTTTAAAGGTTCTTGCCAAAAGCTGCCCTTAAAACCGTTAAGACTTTTTAAAGAAGTTTTTATTTAGTATTTATTTTCAGATGGCCACCCAGCCAATCAAAGGGAAACATAAAAGGATAAGATCAATGTCAGTACAAGGACTACCGCAGCAAGACCCCAAGTTTTCAAAACTTCGTGCTGCAATTTGGCCCATCCAAGGCACAGAAATGAAAAAGTTTTTGCCAATGGGTCTTATGATGTTTTTTATTTTATTCAACTATACTATTTTGCGAGACACGAAAGATACCCTTGTTGTGGGCGCTTCTGGCGCTGAAGCAATCAGTTTCATTAAGTTTTGGGGCGTAACACCAGCCTCTATCTTGTTTGTGATTTTATATGCAAAACTCAGTAACGTCCTTTCAAAAGAAAACCTTTTTTATACATGTCTTCTTCCTTTCATTCTATTTTTTGGGGCGTTTGCTCTTGTCATCTATCCTAACAAAGCCTTTCTTCATCCTTCCGAGGAACATGTCGAAGCGTTAAAGCAATCCATTCCCGCCTTAAGATTTGTTTTTGCTTTATGGGGATCTTGGTCTTACTCTATATTTTACATTATGGCTGAATTATGGGGGAGCGTTATCGTTTCTTTGTTGTTTTGGCAGTTCGCCAACGAAATTACTCGAACGAATGAAGCTAAGCGCTTTTATGCCCTCTTTCCTCTCCTCGGAAACATAGCCTTAATTTTATCAGGACAAACGGTCACCTATTTATCAAATATCCGCCACCTGTATCCTCCTGAGGTGGATGCTTGGGGAATTAGTTTGAACTATATGATGGGAGCTGTCGTCCTCGGAGGTTTGGCGACGATGATTATTTACTGGTGGATGAATCGAGCTGTTCTAACAGATCCGTTCTATTATGATGCTGCCGCCACATCAAAGAAAGAAAAGAAAGAAAAGCCAAAACTTTCTATGATGGAAAGCTTTAAGTATCTCTTTACATCTCGATACTTAGGCTTCATCGCCCTTCTCGTCTTAGGATATGGAATGGCCATCAATCTTGTAGAAGTCACTTGGAAAAGCCAGCTTAAGCTCCAGTACGTCAATGAAAATGCGTATAGTGCCTTTATGGGGAACTTTTCTACCTTCACAGGGATTGCGACCATTGCTCTCATTTTGATGGGCAAGGGAATCGTCCGCCGCTATGGATGGTTTACCGGAGCCATTTTAACGCCCATCATCCTCTTAATTACGGGTGCCCTCTTTTACACCTTTGTTATTTTCCGCGATGATCTTAACTGGCTTACGATTGCCATGGGCATAACCCCTCTTTTTATGGCTGTGATGCTTGGAGCCACGCAAAATATCTTGAGTAAAGGAACGAAATATTCTCTCTTTGATCCCACAAAAGAGATGTCTTACATTCCTTTAGACCAAGAACTTAAAGTTAAAGGTAAAGCAGCGGTAGACGTTATTGGTGGCCGTTTAGGTAAATCAGGAGGCGCTGTTGTTCAACAGTTCTTACTCGTGGCAACCTCAGCCACTGCAACTCAAGTAACCATTGCCCCTTATTCCTGTATGATCATGATCGTTGTCATCTTCGCTTGGATGTTTGCTGCCGGCGGATTGAGCAAGATGTACAACACAAAAATCGCTGAAAAAGAGAAAGAACTTAAAGCCGCTTAAGTTTCTTATTCTCATCAAAAACCCTCTCTGAGATAAAATTTCAGAGAGGGTTTTTTTATAACCAAATTCCTTGTGCTTTTAAGGTATCTGCCAAGCGATGAGCGGGTAAAATATCGGCAGGGGGCAAGGGAAAGTGGATGAGTTGATCATAGGTAACCCAGGCTAGCTTTTGTCCTTCCGCTCCATGGAGAGGCCCTGCCCATTTACGACATAAGTAAACCGGCAAAATCATATGAAAAGTATCATATCGATAAGATGCAAAGCATAAGGGATTGAGATCTTCTTCCTCTACCGTAATATGAAGTTCTTCTTGTAGTTCACGAATCAAAGCTTGCTCGGGCGTTTCCTCCTCTTCAATTTTTCCTCCCGGCAACTCCCAAATACCAGCCAAGGACTTTCCAGGAGGACGCTCGGCCAACAAAAGCTCACCTCTTTCATTGATCAGCGTAGCGGCAACCACCCATAACAGGGGACGCTTAATTGCATGATATCGTTCAATGTAATCTTTGCGAGCAAGAGCATAGTTTATCACCGGTTTTGTGCCCCTATATCCCAGCGACGTCATCTCTTTTGTACCTATTTGAGAAAAACACAGCCCCTCAAAAATACGTCGCGAGGGAGCATTATCAACAAGCGCACTCGTTCTCATATTTTGTTGCTGTAAAGTAAAAAAAGCAAATTGCACAAAAGCTTTCATGGCTTCTTTGCCATATCCTTGTCCCCAAAAGGCATGCCCCAGCCAAAACCCAAGTTCTTCTTCAAGCCCAATCACCCCCATAAAAGTTTGATCAGACCTTCGGATGATCGCCAAGCAAATTGAGGATCCCTTTTGAATCCCACTTTGGGTAAAAGCGATAAACTGATGGGCATCTTGAAGCGTATAGGGATGGGGGAGACGTTTAAGTCGTTCAGCGACCCTTTTATCATTCGCCAGGATTGCCATAGGCTCCGCATCTTTTTCTTCTAAAGGACGAAGAGCCAGTCGATCTGTGGCCAAAGGAAGAAAGGGTCGATTTAATAGATATGAGGGCAGCATGGAACTTTCTCTCTCGTTTGACTGCTGATTCTAAAGAATAATCACTGTATCCCTTTCCCATAAAAAAATGAAGAGAAACAATAAGCCCTACCACCTCACCCATCCACAATTTGTTGTTCTCGCAACTGTCGGTTGGCTTACCAAAGAGGACAAAAAAACGAGTCAAATTGCCGTGAATCGTTTATCGGGCTTAAATCCAAACACGGTTTCGCAGATCCTGTGAGGCCTTCAAGCAAAGGACGTTCTTATCCGCACAGCTTCTCAGGATGGCAAAAGCAAAACACCTGTGCTCACGCCTGAAGGCGTTGATCGCTTAAGTCATGCCTTACACGCTGATGAACACGCTGATGAAGAATTTTTTTCATCTCTTAAAAGGGGAAGGATACGACTTCATCAAAGAACTACGGAAGCTTGCGTATGTAGACAGAGGGAAGTTTTAGTCCCCCTCCCCTCTACTCTTAATGCATATGATCTTTAATTTCCTTCCCAAGTTATTTTTTTTACATACGCACGTATTCGTTCGTAAGAGAAGTTAACAAATGATAATTTTTCATTAATACTATATAAGTTTGCCTCAAGCTCCTTTTTATTCAGACAAAACTCTCTAAATTGATCTAATCTATTTTCTAAAACGTCTGTTTCTTCTAAAAAAGAATTATGGAGCTCAGTAATAAACTCTCCTTTATTTTTTGGGCCTGTCTTACACATCTCACTAAATGAGATAAACTGATCTTGGCCTACGCAAATCATGTTATAACCTCGTGCAGTTCCCTTAGGTTTAAAATGGGGATATTCTTTCATGTTCTTTATATAGCAAAACGAACCAATTCCTAGACTTCCACATCTATCATAGAACATACTTGGAAGCTCCATGAAAAAAGTGTAATTAAAGTCTTTGTCTTTTTCTTTCATTTTTTTCATTCTATTGAATATATCAGTAGCATAATAAATAAAATTGATATCACCAAGAATGTTTCTTATAGAATTTATTTGCACAACCTTAAGAGCTACAGAACATTCCAAAGTAGCTGGTCTATTAATCAACTCGTCAAGTGCTGGTATAATATCTTTTATATCTGTGTTCAGACATGGAACTTCTATTCCTTCTTTGTCTATCTCAAGAGTCCACATGCTTGATTCGGTCTTTATGACATAATTATTATTTAAAGAGGGATATTCCCAATTTTCATTTATTTTACTGTATGTTTCTATTGCTGTACGTTTGATTATATTATTTATATTTTCTTGTTCATCATCTGCCATAGCATTCACCACAGACGTAATGAAAAAACTCGTAAATATAAAAGCTATAAACATTTTTTTAATTTGAAAATTTATATTCATTTTTTCCTCACTTTAAAAAATATATTTATTATTTAACACACACGCCTGATACATAGCTATTTTTTTTACAATTTTCAATATAAACATTTTTAAAAACATTAATTATTGCGAATTTAAGTAATTGAGAGAGGTCCTGCCCCATTTATAGGACCACGAGCAGTGAGAAAATTCAATTTTTACTCTTTTTTAAAGTTTTGAAAGCTAGCGAACTCCTCAGATATCATATTTCCTAGAGGACTATGAGGACGCTGAGAGTTGTATTCTCGCCGCCAAGCTTCAATTTTAATTTTTTTGAATAAATCTTCATAAA
>JAIEOZ010000217.1 GCA_019750035.1 Alphaproteobacteria bacterium
ATGACGTTTTAAAGTGTACTCCCTATCCAAAAATCAGGTTAAGATAAATAATCTTACGCACTTTTTCAGCAGATGTCATCCTCGGATGATACGCACACGTGTTCACAGAAGGTGACGCTCAAAATCCTTCCGCTGAAGAGACATTTCTTATTTTGGTGGCAATTGTATTTAAAATACCATTCACAAAGGCAACTTCCCTATCATCAAAAAATTTGCGGGTAATATTAAGATATTCATCAATAATGACAGATGAATCCGTTTGAGTTTCTAAGATTTCATAAAGGGCTGCTCGTAAAATAGCCCGCGTAACGGATTCAATTCGATCAAGCGACCACCCCGTTTTCAAGGCACCCTCTATCACTTCATCGCTCCGTTGGTGTAGGGTCCAGGCTCCCTCAGTAAGCTTTGAAAAAAAAGTAGTATCTATTTTAACTCGGTTTTCCGTTGGGTCCTTCAGCCGATGGTTCAAAAATTCTAAAACGACGGATGAGGATGAAGCTTGGCTCTGCTCAATTTGAAAAAGCGCTTGCACGGCAGCAAGCCGTCCGGCCGTACGACCCTTAAAGGCTGTTTTTGAAGGACGAAGTTGCGTCATTTAAAGGGCTCTTTCTGTTGTCATTTTAGATTTTTTGTAGGTATTGTATATGGTTATTCATCATCAGGATCATCCCCATATCCATCATAAAAATTATCCCCACGAGGAGATTCACCATCAGAATAAGCCTCACTGCCATCATAAGGCGCAAAGGTGATCGGCAGTGCATAAGGAACTGCAGAGGACGAGGGTTGATTCGATGGCAGAGGGAGGACAACAGCGGGGAAGGATTGAAACAGTGGAGGGTAAAAACTAAGTCCATTCGATAGAGTAAAAGTAACGCTTGGAGATTTCAAGTGAAAGAGTATCAGGGAACATTCCCCAGCATTGTGGTGGGTACGTGCAAAGTCGCTTTCAAATATCTTTAAATTACCTTCGTCATCATCAACTCCAGCTATATGTTTGAAGACTCTTCCAGGAAAGATAATTTCTAGTGCAAAGGCCTTTTGACGGAAATAGGGATATTTGCTTAAGTATTCTGGGTCATCGAAGTGACTGGCATTTTTTAAGGCTACAACATTGCCGTTACGATGTCCTTTCAGTTTGACAGCTCCCTCTGGGCCAACAACAAAATCTTCTAGCCCAGTTTTTTTATCAGGAGTGACGCCAAAAAAATGACCCAATCCTGTGGCTACAATAGCATGCTCGACAACGTCATCAAGTTTATTCCACGCTGTAGCAATGACAAAAGGAATTTCTTCTTCTTGAAAATAAGTTAGAGCTTCTCGAATATTGCCCTTTAATGTATGAGAGGTGCTGTGCCCTTCTTCTACTGTTACGACACCATGACAATCAAGAATGATACCAATATTTTGAGCATTTACGCCGCTAGCACGAAGTGTACGAACGTGGTCTACGACGGCATCAATATTTGTGATAGATATGCGATCGGCATGAAGTATAGAAGAACTTATACA
The DNA here is from genome assembly GCA_019750035.1 of Alphaproteobacteria bacterium. Taxonomy (GTDB): domain Bacteria; phylum Pseudomonadota; class Alphaproteobacteria; order UBA9655; family UBA9655; genus UBA9655. The sequence continues at coordinate 1,513 of JAIEOZ010000217.1, forward strand.
AAGAATGAAAAGAAGAGCTATATTAACAAACAATTTCGACAAAAACATAATAAATTTCCTTTAAATCTAATGCCGCCACAAAAGGTACTTATAAGTTTATCTTCCCCTTAAATCCACACTTTTTATGTAGATTATCCTCAAATAATTGTCTGCACATCAGTGTGTCTTCACCAACCAAAGCGAAGAAACCCCTCACAAATCATTTTCTAAGTAACCTTAGTTTGGATAAGGAAAGACGCCTTAAAACTTCATTGCGAAGAGGAACGTAGTATAACGTTTTCAAAACCATTATTCTCTTCTCAAATGAGCCCCTGAAAATTTAAACAGGGGGATTCCATCTCATGCGATTCACACTCAACGCTCTGGCATTTCCAAGAGTGAGTATACACCTGATTCATCACTTGTAAATTCAGAAGGATCAGTCTCTATCACGGACGGACTAACGAAAGGCTGAGGATGGTAACTCGCCCATCTTTTGCTACCAGGGGAAGAACCTAGCGGCAGAGGAGTAACAGTCGTAATTTCACATTTTTTTTCAGGTGGAGATGAAATAGAACGAGAACGGTGAGGCACTGGGGGAGGAGGAAAAGAGGGCAGAGTCCCTTGCGGGGACACCTGAGGAACCTTAGGAAGAGGTCGCCGAAAAGATGAAGGGCTTCCATTTATCAATCGCGGAGGCACTGGGGGTGATTTAGATGATGAAGAGCTTCTCTCAATAGGTTCCATAGAACGTGGTGACAGAGGAATAGAAGGCGAAGAACTTCCATTCATAGATCGCACAAGCAACTCGGGAGAGCTTCCAGCTATATTTCGCCGACCTGGTGTGAGAGGAGGAGAAGATGGCGTGGGCACAGGAAGTGGTTGAGAAGATGAAGAGCTTTCTTCAGCAAATCGTAAAAATCGCAGGGAGGGAAGAGCAGAAGATAATGAGGAGCTCTCAGATAACTTATCTTCTTCGTCCAAAGAATCCAGCTGGCTATTGGTGCACATTTTTTGAAACAAAAGAGATTGTTGTATTGAAGAGACTATAGTATCTCCATGAGAGCTAATTGTTAGCTTTTCAAGGGGTTCCCTCTGTTTTCTTTGTACAAGATGAACCGTAGCCCTTCTTTTTACATGGTGACGACGTTGTTTTTCCTCAGGAACAGTTTGGTAATCCGGATTATACTTTTGATAGATCTCTTCCACATCCCTAAAAGAGCTGAAGAGTTGTCTAAAATCTTTTAATTTACCTTTCGGCATATTTTGACAAACAGCACTCAATCTTTCAGCAAACTCATGAAGAAGAACCGGAAGGTCTCTCTCAAAATCCTGCGGAGTTTTCGTTTCCATAGTGGTGGATGGACTTGAAATTTCTATACTTTGCTCTAATATTTTAGAATTTCTGTGTTTGCTAACAATTATTTTTTTACTACTTCTAGGATTCTCAAATTCTTTTAAAAGTGCGCCAATAGGGCCTAACTTCGCAGAAATATCATCAAGCACCTCCTTGGGAATAGAGGTTGTTTTCTGTGTTTCTAAATCACCCGCACCACTTGAAGAAGCTCCAACCGTGGTTTTCTCATCTTCAAAAAGCGCGTCGAGAGGACTGAGGTGGGGTATAAGTGTCTTACTTCCTTCTAAATCATCTGAATCTGAGCCCATTGCAGAAGCACCCTGAGAGGACAGTATGACCGCAGAGGCTAATAAAGATAACTTTACTTTTTTTAAAATACTCATCATTCCCACCATAAGCTAAATTTAATACTATGCTTTCTATAATAGAGATATCAATAAGTCAATATCCTATATAAAATCGAAAGAAAACAAGAAAAACCAACTTCTTTTCACGAAACTGATCGATGATGAGACACTCTCCATTTACCTTAAATTAACCTTTTTCAATTAGTATTAGTAAATAGATCCCCCCTCTTGATAGGGAGAAAAAAAATGTTAGGATTTGTTTTATTATTTTTCTTTCTTGCTCTGATCTCAGGCCTATTAGGCTTTACTAGCTTGATGGTAGCCTCAGCTCACATTGCCCAAATTTTATTTATTATTTTTCTGATCTTATTCGCTTTCTCATTGGTGCTCTTCATCCTTAAGAAAATGCAGTTAACCATTGCTGAAAGTTTACAAGGAGGAACGAGCATGCTTGCCTGGGTTCTAACTTTCTTTGTGATTGCCCTTATTGCCGGATTACTCGGTTTTACAGGCCTTATGACTGCAACCGCAGGAATTGCAAAAATTCTTTTTGTCATATTTATTGTTTTGTTTATTGTCTCCTTTATTATGCATTTTATAAGAAAGTCAACACGATAATATCAAAAGCCTCTGCTTGGCATATTTATTTAAGCAGAGGCAATCCCCCCTTTTTCACAAGGGAAGATCATATACTCATCGGACGTGAAGATCTCTACCGACTTGTAAGATGCACCTTTTTATTGACTTTTAACTTCCTCATACCCATATCATGTAATACAGCTCTTTTTAAGAATGATTCTTAATTGCAACGTGGTAAACAAATGTACGGGTATAAAAATCCTCTCCTTCAAGGTGTTTTTTATCGATTGATGCTGGTATTAACCTTGCTAATGGTGCTATGGGCAGGCATTTTCTGGGCCTTATAACCTATGGATCATTCCCCCTCCCCTTTTTTGGAAACCTTTTAAAGAAAAACACTGGACAATTCGCTGCCTATCTCAAGGCCCTATTGCTATTGATATCAAACATCTGTCTGTTAAGTATCCTAAAAATCCATTGATGAGCTGTCTTGAAGTCCTTCCCATGTAGATTTATGCCTGATCTTACCTTGATGTCTGCTGCATGGATTCTTGGAATAAGAAAAGCTAATGCCACAGCTTCGCAGTGCCAAAGCTTTTCTAACCCAAGAAAGACACGCGAAGGGGTAGTCATATAGTCAATAAACTATTCACCTTTTACTAGATGCAACCACACTGCTCCCATGAATAAAAATAACGATTTGTTTTTAAATATGAAAAGACACTATTTATCCAAAACGCAGGTTAACTTAAGAATTTTCTTAATATAGTGTATAAACTTCCTTGAAATTTCTCTAAATATGCAGTATTGGTGTTTTTTGATTATTATCAAATTATTATTGCAGAGGAATATAAATATGTTTAAACTTTTGTACTACTTTCTTTTGTCTTCTTCATTTCTTACAACAACACTTGAAGCAAGACCCCTTTTTGATTCAGACGGAGAAATTGAAACAGCAATTCCCTCAATAAGCAAAAGTTTATCTTTTTCTCAGCCTAACCTTTTTCTCTTTGAATCCCTCAAAGAGTGGGATTCTCTTTCCATTCAGCAGAAAAAAAATAACGAAGATTTATTCGGCCAACAAATGAGAGACGCTTTTGAAATAAGAAGAAATGGCCAGTTCACTGAAGCAACAGATATTTTGACTCAAAACGCTTACTTAGGTTCTCATCGCTCTATGACTATGCTTGGCCTATGGAATGAAGATGAAGGTAAAGACACAGAGGCTTTTTACTGGCATTTTCTTGCTCATCTGACGGGCCTTTTACAAGGAGTTCCAGTTGATAATATGTGGGAAAACATAAAAAGCAAAGCTGTGAAAAAAGGGACTCCTGAACAAAAAGAATATGTTGCTTCTCTAAGCAAAGATCTTTCTTTATTAAGTCGAGATCTTGGCTTCCAAAAAAAAGTACAAGATAGAGCCGTCATTCTCGCTTCTAGCATTGTTCAGAGGGTTTCTGAATTTTTAGATGAGCAAATCGTGGAGACTTGCTATAAGGGAATGGGTAATTTAGCCTCTAGTCCTAAGGTTTGGGAAAACTTAGGCCTACTATTTCACGATCAGACTATCACTCAAAAAAGAGCTCAGGCCGCAAAGCGAGCCGTTGAATGTTATACCAACGCTAATACTCCATGTGCAAACTTCGAATTGGGTTCTCTTATCCAAAAAGGTTGTATTCTATTAGATCTACCAGAGGAAGAGCGTTATGAGAAAGCAGCAGCTTTTTACCGCAAAGTTAAGACATCGCCTAACGCTTTAACTAATCTTGGTATACTTATTCAAGACGGTCTTATCAAAACAGATGAAAAAGGGAAGCCGATTCGGGGAAACCAAAAGGAAGTCGCTGCTCGTTTACATAGAGAAGCAAAAACAAAACATTCTATCTATTGTCTTGCTCGCCTTATAGCGGATGGTTCTACAAACAAAGATCTTAAGGGAAAGAAAATCGAAGATGAAAATCGATATGAGGTAGCTACCGCTTTATATATGCGAGCAGGTACGCCTGACTCTATCTATGCTATCGCAACATTAATTCGAACGGGTCTCTCTAAAAAAGATAATTTTGGGAAAATAATATCAGAACCTCAGAGGTATAAGCTAGCCGCTAATTTATACAGACAAACCGCCCTTCCTGAGGCTTGTTTTGATCTTGCCCTTTTAATTGAACTCGGGCATATCAATCAAGACGAATTTGGAATGGAAATCAAACCTGGGGAGAAGTTCAAAGTAATGGCTTCACTCTATCGAAAAGCAGCAACCTCAGAGGCTTACCATAATCTTGCTGATCTTATTGCAGGAGGCCACATTCATCACGATGAAGATAATCAGCCCTTTCCTAAGGATAAACGCTATGAGAAAGCTGCATCCCTCTATAGGAAAACAGCGCGGCCAGAGTCCCTTAATAACCTTGCTGGTCATATTGAGCGGGGTTACATTCGTCACGATGAAAATAATCAGGAATTTTCAGAGGATAAACGTTATGAGGTTGCTGTACGCCTCTATCAAGAAGCAGCAACCCCACAGTCCTTGAGTAACTTTGCACGTCTTATTAGCCAGGGTCATTACAATAAAGATGAAAGTAATCAGGAATTTTCAGAGGATGAACGTTATAAGATTGCTGCACGCCTTTATCGAAAAGCATTAACCCCAGACGCTTTACATAACTTAGCGTCTCTTATTGGGAAGGGATACGTTGATGAAGATGAAAACGGTCAGCCTTTTGTTGAAGAAAGGCGGGCTGACATTGTTAATAATCTTTATCGCAAAGCAAACCTTGGCATATCTTTAACTTCCCTTGCCCTGCTTAAACTTCGTGACACTGAATCTGGTGATTTAAACGCTAAAAAAGAAGCTTTATCGCTCCTTTTTCAAGCCATCGTTAAAGGGGATGAAGCAGCAGAAGGTTACTATACGATCCTCAAAAGCGATATTGAAGAGAGGGAAAAACTTACGAAGGAGAATGCTCAACAAATTTCTCAAGAAATACAAAGGGACGGCAGTCCTTCCAGCTCTTCTTCAGAAAATCAGGAGGAGGATGATGATACAGACTCTTTTCAAAAAGGAGATCAAGCAAGCGAGATAGAAGAAACGACCCCTAAAAATTTAACCTTAGTCACTTCCCAAGAAAACCTCTCTTCACAAGTAATTATGGATCATTCGTTAGCAGTACATCAAGTTAATGACTTATCATCTACCGAAGCATCCCTTGAAGACATAAAAGTAACTGAAACGTCTGCTAAATTTGAAACTGAAATTCCACTTGAAAGTAGAATACGACTTAAGGCCTTAAAAAAGAAACAAAGATACGACATGAAAACGGATAAGGATAAATTATCGAATAAGAAGTTTAAAAGTTTGTTAAACAAAAAAATATCCAGGGAAGATTTCTCTTCTCTTTTAAGGAGTGATGAGGGTAGAAAAAGTAAAGTGTGTCGTATTAAATGGACTTCTCGTGCACGCGACCAATTTTCTAAAATTATTGCCGTGAATGTTAAGAGAATATTGTTTTTAATAGAAGCCATTAAGTCAGGAGATACAAAAAGAGGAAAACCTGAAACGCTGGCACAAGGAATTGAGTCACGACGAATTAACCAGAAAGATAGGTTAGTTTACCGTAGAGAAGGTAAAGAAATAGAAATTTTATCTTGTGAGGGGCACTATGATTTAGTGATAGATACGGCGTCTTCCACGACGAGGTCAGCACCATCATCTTCAAGTTAAAGTTAAGAGGGGGACGCTTCCTTAAGTCTTGTGCAAATTAGACCAAGACATTAGAGAGTCCTCCTCTTTTAAATTCAATGGGTTTTTTATTGACTTTTAACTTCCTCATACCCATATTATGTACAAGCTCTTTTTAAGAATGATTCTTAATTGCAACGTGGTAAACAAATGTACGGGTATAAAAATCCTCTCCTTCAAGGTGTTTTTTATCGATTGATGCTGGTATTAACCTTGCTAATGGTGCTATGGGCAGGCATTTTCTGGGCCTTATAACCTTATGGATCATTCCCCCTCCCCTTTTTGGAAACCCTTTAAAGAAAAACACTGGACAATTCGCTGCCTACCTCAAGGCCCTATTGCTATCGATATCAAACATTTGTCTGTTAAATACCCTAAAAATTCTGTTATTTCAAACCTCACCTGTCATTTTACCGCTCCTTCTCTCTGGGCAATCGCAGGGCCTAATGGGGCGGGAAAAAGCACACTTTTAAAAACCCTTTTAGGATTTCAAAAGTCAAGCCAGGGGAAGATAACTTTTCATGGCTTTTGTCCCTGTGACGTTGCCTATCTAGCTCAGCAAAATCAACTCGATCGTAAATTTCCGCTTACTGTGGGAGATACAATCGCGATGGGTCTTTTTCGCGAAGTCGGTATTTTTCGAAGATATACGAAAGAACAGCAAGACACGATGCAGGCAACGCTAAGTCAAGTCGGACTTTCCTCATTTGCGAAAACGCCTCTTCAAGCCCTCTCAGGAGGGCAATTTCAGCGGGTTTTATTTGCGCGACTTATCCTCCAGAATGCGCCTGTTATTTTCTTAGACGAACCATTTACAGGTGTCGATGGACGAACCATTGAAGATCTTATGAAGCTTATTCATGTATGGGTCCAGGAAGGTCGCCTTGTCATTGCCGTCCTTCATGACTTGGACTTAGTTCAAGATCATTTTCCTCAAACTCTTCTCTTGGCTCGACAATTTTATACGAGAGGACCTACAGCGCAAGTTTTGACGAAAGAAAACATGCGCAGAGCCATTTCAGCCTCTCGTGAATGGGAAGATAATGTGAGAACCCTATGATCGATTTCTTTATTACCCCTTTTACGGACTATGTTTTTTTAAGGCGCGCCTTAATGGCATGTCTGGCTTTAGCATTAGGGTGTGGACCCGTAGGGGTTCTATTAGTGTTAAGGCGCATGAGTTTGATGGGAGATGCTTTAGCCCATGCAATTCTTCCTGGAGCTGCCTTTGGCTTTTTAGTCGGTGGGCTTTCTTTACCCGCTATGGGGTTTGGCGGATTTTTAGTTGGATTTCTTGTTGCCCTTTTAGCTGGAGCTATTTCCCGCTTTACAATCTTGAATGAAGACGCAAGCTTTGCAGGATTTTACCTAATTTCTTTAGCGATTGGTGTGTTGATGATTTCAACACAAGGAACCCAGGTTGATTTAATGCATATTCTTTTTGGCACCGTTCTTGCTGTTGACAAGATCTCTCTTATAATGGTTGCCGGAATTACTTCTTTTACGCTTTGTGTTCTTGCTTTAATTTATCGCCCCCTTTTAATTGAATGTTTCGATTCCGGTTTCTTACGTGTTGTTAGCGGTTGGGGAAGTTTTTACCATTTTATATTTCTTGTCTTAGTGACTCTTAATCTTGTTTCTGCTTTCCAAGCTTTAGGAACATTGATGGCTTTAGGAATGATGATGCTACCAGCGGTGTCCTCTCGCTTGTGGGCACGCCATGTGTGGTCACTTTTTTTGCTATCAAGTTTCTTTGCCATTGCCTCTGGTTATTTTGGACTCTTGCTTTCTTATCACCTTGAATGGCCCTCTGGCCCTTCGATTATCCTGATCGCAGGTCTCATTTATGTGATCTCCTTAATATTTGCACCCTTTGGTATACTTAAACAACAACAAGGAATTGACTAATGCGCTTTTTTCTTTTTTTCCTGATGCTATCCACTTCAGCCTTTGCAAAACCATTCGTCGTGACAACTTTTAGCATTCTAGGGGATATGGTTCACGAAATTGGCCAAGATAAAATTGAGGTCAGAAATCTTGTCAGCCAAAATCAAGATGCGCATGTTTATGAACCTCGTCCTCAGGATGCAAAGGATCTTGGCCGTGCTGATCTTGTTGTCGTGAATGGATTGGGATTTGAAGGATGGTTGGATCGGTTAATTGAAGCCTCTGGATTTAAAGGCAAAATTTTGATTGCTACAGCAGGAATAACTCCTTTAACGAATGTTATCAAAGAAAAGAAAATTGTCGATCCCCACGCTTGGCATAGCTTAGAAAATGCTCAGATTTATGTCGATAATATTGTCCATGGACTTTCCGATCTTTCTCCCCAAAACGCCCTCTTTTTCAAAGCCCAAGGAGAAAACTATAAAAAGCTTTTAAGCATCCTTGAAAAACAAACCCATGAAAAATTAGCGCTTATTCCTTTAGAAAAGCGAAAAGTTATTACGAATCACGCTGCCTTTGAGTATTTAGGACGAGAGTTTAACATTACGTTTTTTTCACCCTTGGGAATTAGTACAGATTCTGAGCCATCTGCTAAGGCTGTCGTGAATCTTGTCAATCGCATGCGAAAAGAAGGAATTCACGCTATTTTTGCTGAAAATATTTCAAATCCGCGATTGTTGGAGCAAATTGCGAGAGAAACAAATAGCCGCATTGGGGGTATATTGTATTCGGATGCCTTGTCAGCTCCTGGAACTGAGGCGGATAGTTATTTAAAAATGATGCAGTTTAATCTTTCTTCTCTTATTAAGGCGATGCAAGAACAATAATCTCACAAAAGAAATACCCCCATAAAATTTGTAGAATCTGTTTGTAACATATTGTATTCTCTTTTTATAAAGTTTAAATGTCTAATAAAAATATTTGATGAAAACAATTTGGAAAAAAACAGGCCGGACACTTTTTCTTTGTTTTATGGTTGGATTTGTTTTCAATCCTCCATCACAGGCGGTGTACCTTATTGTGGAGGATGAGGTTAAAGAGGAGAAACCAAGCCGTACCCAACGGGCTTTTCATCCCTATAAAGTAAAGACCCCTCAAAATTCATCAATCTTAAGCCGTTCGATTGAAGTCTCTTATGAAAAAGAAAAGCCAGTCTGCACAAACAGTAACATGAAAATTACGTCCGTTACATGTAATAAATTATCAGCAGAAATAAATTCTCGGCTTCTTCCTTGTAATTGTAGAATTACTTTCACGAACATTACCACCGATGCTGATTTTTCTTATGCTATCTCAGCTTTCATAAAATCAGGTCTTACTGCAAAGCACGTTTCCCTTTGTGTTCATTCCACGGCTGATGACCATATTAAAAAGGGCGTAGATAAAATAAGTAAAATGCTAAGCCAAATCCCAGAAAAATTACCACAGAGGGACTACATAATAGCAATTATATATGCGCTATTTACTAAAAAATAAGAGGGTCTTTAAGTTTTCTGTTGAGATATATAGGTTGATATTTTTTTAAACTGGTCTTATACTAGTTAATATAATGAAAGGGCCTATTTTATGATTGAAGTAAGTGCTTATGAAGCCAAAACTCATTTAGCAGAACTCTTGAGAAAAGTAAAAAGCGGAGAAAGAATTCTCATTACAAAGCATCATGTTCCGATCGCCATAATGACGCCTGCTGCGTCTCAAAGAAAGAGATCTATCAAAGAAACAGTTGCAGCTATCAAACGATTTAGAAAAGGGAATACACTTCAAGGCCTTCGCATTAAAGAAATGATTGAAGAAGGCCGTCGGTGAATCGTTTTGTCCTCGATTGTTCCGTTACCATGAGCTGGTGTTTTGAGGATGAGAAAAGCGCTGAAGGCGATAGTGTTCTTGAAAGCTTAATACAGGAAGATAGAGAAGGACTCGTTCCCTCATTATGGCGCCTTGAAGTCGTTAATGTCCTTATCGTTGCTGAAAGACGAGGACGGCTCTCAACAGCACAATCTCTTCTCTTTCTTGATTTACTTTTAGAACTCCCCATCATTATTGATGAGACCCCGCAAAGTTTTAAAGATATTCTTTTACTTTCAAAAAGTTATAATCTCAGCGCTTATGATGCTGCGTATCTCGATCTTGCTGCCAGGGCGCAAATTCCCCTTATAACTTTAGATAAAAAACTTCAGGCTGCTGCTCATGCCGCTTGCATTCCTCTTTTAAGCTTTTAGGTGGCCTCTTCTTAAAAACATCGCTGCTTTAATTTTTCTTGACAGAAGCTAAGCTTATATCTCACTATTGTTTCCACAATTTAAAG
>JAIEOZ010000235.1 GCA_019750035.1 Alphaproteobacteria bacterium
CCTCCCTTTATGGTTGTTGGATCGAAAGGCTTAAAAGCATGGATAAGGTAAATTCCGCCGTGAGAGCGTTTGTGCAACTGCTTGTCCCTAGCTCTTTCCTGTCCGGCTTCCAAGCCTGCCATGAGGGTGTTTTGAGAATTAAGCTTGATCTCAGAGTTATAAAAAAGGACAGGATGCTCGCCAAGAGTTGCATTATGATAAGAGGGCATTTGCGTGCTCCGTTGGAAACGAGAGTAAGCAACTTTTAGTGAATGATCTATAGCCTCACTCCCCCATTTGTTTTCAAAGCTGGCAAGAAGAGTTTGAATATCCGTAAAGTTCTTGCCGATAAAGGGAAGATATACATTTTTTTCAGGGATAAACTGAGTTTCGTCAAACTGTACTTTACCGTCTATGTACCGGATAAGACCTTCTATCTCCCAATTGTCCGTAAGAGCATATCCAATACGTGACGAAAAAGTGCCATTTTTGTAGTGATCACTTTGACGATTTCCGTGGGAGGGGTTTGTAAAACTAGCGGGTCCTCTTTTAAACCCGGCAGCTGTCAAAGAAAATTGAAGAGGCCCTTCTTCCCCTTGAGCAGTCGTTGTTCCATAAAGTGTGCGGAAACTCCCTCCTTCTCCTGTGACGTTTAAGGAAGGCTTTCCTTGTCCCTTTTTAGGGATCAACTGAACAACACCCCCTAAAGCTCCCGGACCATAAGCAAGGTTTTGAGGGCCAGGAAGAACTTCAATTTGCTGGAGATCCGCATTTAAGTAATCCGCAAGATCAACACTTCCTCCCGTAGCGGGGTTATTAAGATAGATTCCATCGACTAAAACCAAGTTCTGAGAAGTCCGCGCCCCTCTTATGGAAAAATCTGTCAAACGCCCAAGAGTTCCGCTGGAATTAAGAATAATACTGGGAACATAGGGCAGAGTATCTTTAAGGAAGATTTCCTGATAATTATCAATGGTTGTATTGTTAATGATGGTTTCATAGCTTCCCGTTCCTGCTGTAGGTGAGGAGAGAGAAGAGGCGGTGACTTCGTATACGTCCTCAGCCTTAAGAGGAGAAATAAAAATGAGCATCAATATACAAAATAGCTTTAAAATACGCATCGGACGTGAAAAAATTTTATTTTTTTTTCCTCTGGTGCGATTCCCGCGAAGGAGGGAATCCAATGCAATGGTTTGTAATAAAATAACTATTTTGTTGATTCCCTCCTTCGCGGGAATGACACCCGTCGGTAGGGAACAAGGTATCTTTAAGTTCAATAGGTATAAGTTCAGCTGAGGTAAACGTAATTCATTAGAATCATTGCAAAGGTATAAATGTAGTGAACAACAGGACACACGGTCTCCATATCAAGTGTTGACAATTGCTTGTCATCACCACTGACGGAAAGCCGTGACTTTTGACGCGCCCCGCGCAAAAGATTGGTGACTTGTTATGGTAGGTCTCCTGACTCGGGCCTCGTAGCCTCATTCTCCCCCTTCCCGAAGTTAACCTTCAGTGGGTATGCGGAGTTGGCTCTTCCCTTACAGTTACGGGGGTAGTCACGGACTTTCACCATGTTCCCTCTTCGGCATATAGCGCCATAACTTTCTTAGGCATAGAATCTTTTAAGGGGATCGTCAAGGTTGCACATTCTTTTTCCTGGCAACTTATTTGATACCTACTAGAAAAAAAGATGATAATAGAAAATGAGCTACTTTTCTCTAGAAAGGTACTGTATGCTTGTAAAAATTCTAAGCGTGAATCTTGATAAATTTATTGATTAAGCTATAGAAAAGGCAAAAAATACATACTGAGTGTCTGTTTTTCCCCATTTGTGATAACATAGATAAGGAAAGGAGAGACGATGACGATGTGGCCCGATGTTACAGAGTTGAGAGATTTTTATTCGACACGTCTTGGGCATGTCGCTCGGCGAATGATTCGGCGAAAAATTCGTGAGTTATGGCCGGATGTTAAGGGGTCTAATATGATGGGGCTCGGTTATCCCACCCCTTTTTTAAGATATTACCGAGAAGAAGCGCAACGTCTTGTCGCTTTGATGCCGGCAGAGCAAGGAGCGCTCTCGTGGTCGCGAAAAATGCCTAATATTGTTGTGTTGGCAGACGAAACTCAACTTCCTCTTGCGAATAAATCAGTAGACTTTGCTCTTGTTGTTCATGCTCTTGAATTTACATCAGATCCTCGCAAGATGATTCAGGAGGTGTGGCGTGTTTTGGCGGATGGGGGACGGTTAATCTTAGTTGTGCCAAATCGGACGGGGATATGGGCTCGTATGGAAAAGACACCTTTTGGTCATGGTCATCCCTATAGTTTTTCCCAAATTAACCACTTTTTGCATGAAAATACATTTAATTCCGTTCGTGTAGAACATGCTCTCTATATTCCTCCTGCTCAGTCAAGATTTTTTTTAAGTACGGCAAGTGCATGGGATAAAATGGGTCACAAATGGTTCAGCAGCCTTTCAGGAGTGTTAATTGTTGAGGCGACAAAAGAAATTTATGCAGGCTGTGCCGTTAAACAAATCTCGTGGAAAAGAAATTTACAGCTTTCTAAACAGTTGGGTCTTCCAATTAAGAATTAAAAGACACCTCGCACTAGACATTGAAAAATTTGCAACAAAGAACGCCTGGATCCCGGACATTAAGAAACCCTAACGCTCGCCAATGCTCGCGTAGGGTTACTAAATTCCGGGATGACAGGAGGAGAGAGTTATTGAGAAAAGCGCATTTATTTTTCCCCGGACACGAGTGCGCGCAGGCGGGAATCCATAAAATAGTTGTTTTATTACTGATAGTTGTAGTTGATCCCCGCTTTCGCGGGGATGACACGAGAGGAGTAATTCGTAAGTTTATTTTTCATAATTATTATAATTTATTACTTTACAGTTATTGGTTTTTGTTGAATATCTTGTCGAGTGGCGCCAACAATAGAATGTTTTTTCTTCAATTGCGTACTTGTACTTATGTCTGCATTTGAACTTTCACTTATACTTTCATTGCTGATCATGCTTTTCGTCATGATACCGCTTAGAAACATGGACTCAGTTGCAATGCGAGCTTGCATAGCAGCAAAATCATCAGAAATTTGTTTTGCATAAGTTTTCCATGCTCTGTCTTTTTGCAGACTCTCAATAAACGTTTTCTTTTCCTTGATTCTATTGTTAAATTCTGCAAATTTTTCTGTGAGCTGCTGCTTCTCTGAGGGAGTTGCAGTTTCCGCAGAAACTTGAGAAGCTTGTTGGGAAAATTTACGAAATTCCCTCCTAATATCTTCAGCTTCTTTTTGTTGGTTTTGGACATAAGTTTGATATTCATCCTCGAAAACGGCTGCGCTTAACTTATCTTGATTCGCTAAATTAACAAAAGCTTGATGAGCTTCGGTGGCAATCTTGCCGATTGTCATTTCAATTTCTTTTTCTTCGTTTTGCAAATCAGAAACAAGTTGAACCTGTGCTTTTAAGGGAGTCATAGCCCTTTCCCAGTCATTAAATACTTTCTCCGCAGCATGATAGTAATCATCGGAACTGTGAGGGTTAACCCGGACAGGCAGCTCCATGGTTCCATTGACATCATAGAGGAGAGACGTGTCTCCTTTAAAAGTTACACCCGGAGCTGTTTTCCAGGACACAAGTACAGGAACAGGATCGTAACTATGTGCAAAACGAAGGACATTTCCTTCTCCAATACGTTTTGTATAATTCTCTAAAGTATTTGCATTTACGGTATTTGGGGCTCCAAATGTCATGATCCCCAGATTGACATTAATTCCCATATCTTCAGCCATTTCTTTAGCAGCCGCTGAAAAAATTTCCCCCAATGATCCGCCAAGGCTATGTCCTGTTCCAACAAGGGTAAGAGCTTTGTTGGGATTATTTTGTTTATATTGAGTGAGCCAAGATTTCATAAAGGAAAAAAAAGAATCCGCATTATCATCAAAGTGCGATCCAAATCCACTATGAAAACTAATATTGCTGAGGAGTCCATGACTTTTACTTAGCTTGCGGTTCATTCCCAAAATATTTTTACCCCAGTCTGTCCATGATTTTGACCCTGCAAACGAGAGAACTAATTTGTGATTGTCTTTATCATAGGCAGCAGCTCCTGAAAATTCACCGTTGTTTCGATGGAAGACGCCTTGAACGTCATACTTCATCCCTTGAAGATTACGGGAAAAAACGGTTCTTGCTTCTTCTAAGAACTCAGTGTTTGCAACTGATTTGTTAGCTTGTAGTTCACCAACTTCATTTTCGACCGTGGCGATACGATTCGTAATAGCTCTTTGTACGTCTGGAACATCTGCCTGTTTATCAAGCTCAATTCCAAATATTTTTAGGGATTTTTTAAGAGATTCAAAGTTTTTTACGTCAGAAGTTCTTGGAATACTTGCAAGTTTTTCTTCAAGCATTGAAATTTCATCTAACTTTGTAGAAATATCACGATCAAGTTTGGTGACTTTTGGAGTTATTTTTCCTAAGGGGATGTTCTTTTGGTCAATATCATAAACGAGGGCACTTAGATTTGAATATTCTTTTGCATCTTGTTGTGTGACTGTATTTAAAAAGCAATTTGGATCTTTGAGTATATCTGTAGTGTCCGTTGTAAACCCTGCTGCTTTAGCAAATCTCTCAAGTGTTTTTTTTTCTTCTGTGATTTCACTCTGAATTTTTTGTCTCTTCTTGCTGGCTGCTGTGTATTCTTCTCCCTTTTTATTAAGAGACTCAACAAGTTTGACTCGGCCCTTAAAATTTATCTGTTGAAGGGGTTCAAGCTTAATTTTTGGTCCTGTAGGTCTCGATATTGCCATGTTACTTCGCTCTTCATCGACACTAGGAACTGTGGCATGCACACCTGTTAATCCTTTAATAAGAATAGAAAAGCCAACTGTACGGAAGAAAAATTTTTTAAAATCAAACATAATATCACCCATAATGAAAATTAAAAAATAAAAATCTTTATATTTATATTCTATTGCTAAATACATTAATACTGTATTAAATTTATATTTTTGAATAAAATTTCATAAAAAAGATAGTTTATACTTGTACTTCGTATAATACCCTTTACAAAAAATAATTAAGAACAAGCATCCTTCTGGATTGCTTCGCTCCGCTCGCAATGACGAGTTTTTATGTTGAAAAACAAGTAGTTATTGTCATTGCGAGGAGCTTAAACGACGAAGCAATTTAGAAATCTAAACTTAAATGACGGTAGTGAGAGAAATCTCATTCTGGATGAAAATATATAGCTAAAAACATAAGTATTGAAAAAAAATAAAAAGTAAGGTAAAATAAACTTACAAATTTTTAAAAATTAATTAATAAAAGAAAATTATAAAAATGATAACAATACTTAATCAAGACTTTTCATATGAGGTATTTTTGGACTGGCTTCCAGATCTTATCGGCTGCTCGGGAACCCTCATTATACTTATCATTTATGCGTTGCTCCAGATTGGAAAGGTAAAACCAAATAGCTTTTCTTTTCCTTTTTTTAATTTAGTTGGAGCGCTCATGATTTTAATTTCCCTAATTTATACCTGGAATTTTGCGGCAGCAATGATGGAAGTTGCTTGGATTATCATTAGTCTTTTTGGAGTGGTTAAAGTCTCCTTTTCAAAGCTTATTTTAACTGGTTCTTCTTCCCTCGATAAAGAAGAAAAGATGTCGTTTGAGGGTCAATAAATAGCCTATGAAAAGAGAGATAGATTAAAGAAGTGCTTCTTCAACAATTATTGGCTTAATCGCAGGGTTGAAATCTTTTCGAGAGATGATTTCGTCAAATTTTCTTTCAGTTTTTGCTCTTTTAAAAGAACCCGCTCGACGATCGCAAAAGCTTCATCAACGGCTTGTTTTTGTAATTTAATTTTTGCTTCTTCATTTTCAATAGCAAGATGCTCTCGTAGAGTCTTTTCTTTTTGAGAAATAAGCTTTTCAAATGCCAGCTCACTTGTTTTTTTAAATTCTAAGGCTTCGACTTCGGCAAAAGCGATGATTTTATTAGCTTGTTCAATGGCTTCTTTGTGCTTTATTTTATAGGAATTTAAAAGTTTTAAGGCTTCATCGTGCAAGCGTTGAGCTTCTTCCAATTGATGGGCAACTTTATGGCTATGTTCATCAAGAGATTGCCTCAGAAAAGAAAGGGCCTTTTTCCCGATTCCGCCAATAAACAGAACAAAGGCAATAAAAACCCAAAAATCAGGGGTCATAAACATATTGGTTCCTCCTTGCCTTGCGGAAAGTCATCAGGAGAGTAGGGATGCCCCGTAAGTTTCAGTAAGATCTCATTGGCAACGTCTGTAGCCACAAAGCTTATTTCTGAGGTTGCTTCCAGTCTTGCTCGATAAAGGTTTTGCTCCATGAGATGTAAATGTTCATTCAGTTTATCAAGAAAGTCTTTTTGTTTGTTGACAATTTCAGCGTTGGTGACTTGGATGTTGGATTTAAGGTTTTGTTGAGCGATGTCTCTGGCTTTTGCAAGTGTTGCTTCATAGTCTGCTAAAAGATTTTCAGCTTGCTCACGGTCAGCACTCGCCTTGTTAATCTTTTCTTCAATGATATCTTGTCGTTTTTCAAGAACCTGCGTAATTTTTGGAACGGCAATATAGGCTAAAATAACATAAAGAGCTAAGAAACAAATCAACAGCCAAAAAAGTTGGGATGGAAATGTAGAAATATCCAATTGAGGCATGTTCTTAGCTCCTTATCTTACTGTTATTTAAATAAGATTAAAAAAGCAATCAAAAGAGCGAAGAGGGCAACCGCTTCCGTTAAAGCAAATCCTAAAATTCCGATAGGAAAAACTTGCTCTCGGGACGAAGGATTGCGAGAAACAGAGGTGATAAGAGAGGAAAAGATAAGCCCGATACCGAGTCCGACCCCCGCCAAAGCAAAAACAGCGAGCCCTGCTCCTATCATTCGTGCAGCTTCAACATCCATGGTAGTCTCCTTTTCTAATGTAAGTGGATGGAATCATGTAAATAAATACAAGTTAAAATGGTAAACACATAAGCTTGTAAGACGGCAACGAGTATCTCAAAAGCTGTTAACAAGGTATTCACCAATAAGGGTGCGATGCCGAAAACCCCTAGCATGATTGTAAAGCCAGCAAATACTTTAAGCATGGTATGTCCTGCCATCATGTTGGCAAACAGACGGACAGAAAGACTAATAGGGCGAGAAAGGTATGATAAAATCTCAATAGGAACAATGAGAGGTAGCATGTAAATGGGGGCTCCTCTTGGAATAAAAAGAGTAAAATAATGGAATCCGTGGCGTATAAATCCGATTAAAGTAGCGACGCTAAAGGCAATCATTGCAAGTCCAAAAGTGACAATGAGATGACTTGTAAATGTAAAATTATAGGGAATCATTCCAATGATGTTTCCCATTAAAATAAACATAAAAATAGTAAATATAAAAGGAAAATATTTTTGACCTTTTATTCCTACAGTTTCATCCAAAATATTTGCGACAAATGCATACATCATTTCAGTCATAGATTGCCAGCGGCCTGGAATTAATTGAGAACGGCTCATTCCCCCTACTAAAAAAACGGTTGTTGCCAGGACGGCAATCACCATAAAGAGGGAGGAATTTGTAAAAGAGAGGTCGACTCCTTTTATTTTGAGAGAAATAAGAGAGTGGATTTCAAATTGATGCAAGGGGTCAAACATGCCTATCCTTTTTATCTATAGGATTTTTACGCGTTAGCGTTCGATAAACATTAAGCATACCCGCGATCGATCCAAATATAAACAAAGAAACGAGACCCCAAGGAGATGTTCCGCAAACCCAATCAACAATAAGACCTAAACCAACGCCCACAAGAACTCCGGCAACAAGCTCGACACCGACGTTAAAAAATTTTCCTCCAAAGCTTTGCGGCATCTTTCCTTTGAAGGCACCAGAGCGAGAGGTTTTTTTAGCCTCTTGAATCTGCTTTTTTAATATGTCTAATGTTGGGTCATCAGACATTTTTCCTCCATTTTTTCAGTAGGATAGAGTGTTTTTAAGGAGCTGTCAAGAGAATGATATCTTTAATGATATCTTTAAAAAAGAATAAAACTATGTTAAATTCAATGCATGCCAATTGAAATCACACTCACTGAAATAGCGATAATGGTGACTGTAGCCCTGGCGTGCGGCATTATTCTCGAAAAATTAAAACAGCCGGCGATCTTGGGGTATATTTTGGCTGGAGTAATCTTAGGCCCCTCTCTTTTTGGTTTTTTTGAAAACAGAGAAGCTGTCACTATTCTTGCAGAGCTTGGAGTTCTGATGCTTCTTTTTGTTGTCGGGATGGAGCTTAGCCTAAGACCTTTCGTAAAAATTTGGCCTGTCTCTGTCGCGTGTATTGCTCTTCAGGTGGTTGGGGGGCTTGCCATTGCTTTTCCGCTGGCGTACCTTTTTCACTGGCCTCTTAACTTAGCCCTTCTTTTAGCCTTTGTATTTGCTTTAAGTAGCACGGCTGTTGCTGTAAAAATGCTGGATACGATTGGCGAGCTTAAAACAGAAACAGGACGTCTTACGATTGGCGTGCTGGTGGCGCAGGATTTGGCGATCGTTCCCATGATTCTGATTATTCGTGGCTTACAGCCAGGAGCTGACTTAAGCATGTCCTTAATGTTTATCAAGATTTTTGCTTCAGTGGGTCTTTTGGCTCTTCTGGTGTGGTATTTAAGCCGTAAAGAACGGATTCGTCTTCCCTTTTTACGGATGGTTGTTGGGCATACAGATCTTACCCCTTTAATGGGACTCGCCTGTTGCTTTGGTGCAGCAGCAATTTCTGGACTTGCGGGCCTTTCTGCAGCCTATGGGGCTTTCTTAGCAGGGCTTGTGATGGGGAATAGCCATGAGCGCCTGGTTCTTATTGATCGCATGACGCCCATTTATAGTGTTTTGATGATGGTGTTTTTCCTCTCCATCGGTTTGCTTGTTAACCTGTCTTTTATTTGGGAAAATTTAGGGATGGTGTTCATGATTTTGCTCTTTATTACTTTAGGAAAAACGACCCTAAATATTAGCATCCTCCATCTTTTGCGGCAGTCGTGGACAAAGTCTTTCTTATCTGGTGTTGTTCTTGCCCAACTGGGAGAGTTTTCTTTCCTACTTGCAACCGTGGGTGAAGAGGTTGGTATTGTCAATGACTATGGAACAAATCTTATTGTTTCTTTAACTGTTCTGTCCTTAACGTTAAGCCCCATTTGGCTAACGACGGCGAAAAGGCTTCATGATCTTGCCCCTAAGCGCACAACTTCCCTCTCTCACCTTTTGAATCTTGTTTTTGGACAGGAAGTTTCACTGGTTAAACGTCTTTATACAAAATGCAAAAAGGGATTATTTCGTCGTGCCGACTCTTCAGATTGAAGCACAGCATAAAGGTATTGTGGGAGGCGTTGATGAAGTGGGGAGAGGGCCTTGGGCGGGTCCTGTGGTGGCTGGAGTAGCTGTTTTTTATGATTCTCTTCCTCCCGTTCTTGCCAACACGATTCAAGATTCTAAAAAACTTTCCAAAAGTAAAAGAGACTCTATCTATAAAAATCTTTTAAATTTAGAGACCTTTCACTATGGAGTGGGGGTCGCCTCTGTTGAAGAAATTGATCAGTTGAATATCTTGAGGGCGACTTTTCTGGCGATGGAAAGAGCCGTTCAAAGTTTACCTCAAAAGCCGCACGTGCTTTTAATTGATGGGAAGTTTATTCCTTCTTTTGAAGGAATTGAAACTTATCCTGTGATTAAAGGAGATAGCCTTAGCCTTTCCATTGCGGCCGCTTCAATCCTCGCCAAAGTGACCCGCGATAAAATGATGGAAACCTTATCCGAGGAGTACCCCCACTATGGGTGGGAGCGTAATGCAGGGTATGGAACAGCGGAACATCATCACGCCTTGAAAATTCACGGCATAACACCTCACCATCGCAAAAGCTTTGCTCCTATTCGGAATTTGTGCAGTTAATATAGGTTATGACGCCGGTTTTTTAGGCACCTGTTTGAGAATAATTGTTGAGGTTTGACCAACGATGTCTGCTTTTCCTCCATTTGTAAGGGTGTAAATACATTTGCCTGCGTTAAAAGTACCGGGACCAACGATAATTTCTTGAGGCGTACAATAATCCACGCAAATGAAATTCTGCTCAACTTTTTCAACTTTCCAATCGAAGAAATTGTCACGAATTTTATCTTCTTTTGCGGATAAAATAGCCGTAGCCTCTTCACTTGTTAAGGGGTAGCACTCGGGTAATTGCGCCTTGACTTTTTGTCCGTTTAAGCCGGAGAGCCCAATCGTGATTGTTGCTACGATGAGAAGTTGTTTCATAGGGTTGTCCTTTTCAGATTTTTTCTAGGATCATCCCCAAAATAAAGAGGAAATACTTAAAATTGAGTTAATGTATTTAGTCTCCTCTGGCTTCCCTTGCTAAAGTTTTAACGTGTGTCCCCGCAAATTTTCTTAAGAGGGTAAACGTTAAAAGATTTGTGGTGATCCCAATAATGGCAGCGTCAAAATGACCGGTTCCCACAAGCTCTCCTGCGTAAATCCTTGCGACAATGACAGAAGACATTCCCACAAAAGAAGAAATCCAGAATATGCGTGGTGAGGCGGTAAAGCCAAGGATACCCCCGACTAAAGGAACTAAGATAAAGGGCGTCCAGAAATTATAGGTCTCTAGCAATATATCAATAACGCTTTCCGTACTCAAAGCAAAGGCGATGCCACAAACACCAACACTAAGGGTTGTTAAACGAGATAAAATAAGTTCTTCCTTGGAAGAAAAAGCCTTTCCTCTTAAAGGCCTGAACACATCATGGGTGGCTGCGATTCCGGCGGCATTTAAGAAAGAATCTGCTGAAGACATCACAACAGCTACCATTCCCGCAATAACTAATCCTTTGATGCCGATGGGCAAAAAAGTATTAATAACATAGGGAAGGGCTAAATTTGGGTTCAAGTCTGGGTTTTTCTGAAGGGCAACAATTCCAATAAACCCTATCATTAAGAAGAAAGGAAAGGAGAGAAGACCACTCCATAGAGTTCCTTTTGCTGTTTCTTTAACGGTCTTGCCAATAAGAAGACGCTGTACATAAGGAGGGACAAGCGTTTCTCCAAAAAAGAAATTGAGGAAAAGGCCCAGCATCGTCAAAGGGGGCAGTGCCGTCGAATTCCAGTCGGATAGGTTAGGGAGTGCTGAGATCCCCCCAATTTCGAAAAGTCCAAAAATAAGGACAATCGGCAAGGCAATGATGAGAACACAAAAATGAAGAATGTCGTTCGCAACAACGGACTTCATTCCTCCTAAGGAAGAATAGGTGATGACAAGAGCGGCTCCCAGAAGTGCGCCAATCCATTGAGGAATTCCCATTAAGACATTAAGGACATATCCTAAGCCCGCAAACTGAGCTCCTGCAATGCCTGCACACACAAGAACAGAGGCAACTCCGGTAAAAACTCTCACATTTTGACCATAGAGCATGCCCATAATATCCCCAACGGAGAGGGCTTTACGAAAGCGTGTCATACGGGGAGCAATATAGTAAGCAATAAGGATTTCCTTAAAACTAAAGCCCCAAAGAGCCACAACATAAATGAGGCCAAGGCTGAAAACCTTTTCCGTAAGACCAATTGTAAATCCACCTCCAATAAATGAAGAGGATAAGGTTGCAAAAATAGCAAAGGCGGTATACGATTTTCCTCCCGTTGCGTAATCTGAAAGAGAGCGCACCTTCCGGCTCATATACAAGCCATTCCCTAAAACAACACAAAAATATAAAATCACAATAGCGTAATCAAGAAACATGGCTTTCCCCGGTATTAACGGGAGTTAAGGTAACAAACATATAAAACATCATCAAGTCTCATGCTCCTTACGATAAGAGCAACTTGATAATGTTATTGTCTGTGTCTCAGATTCGTAACAAGCCTTTACAATTTTGCTAGCCCTATAGCATGCTCTTATTTAGGCTCCGTGAACAAAATTTTGTGAGATCAACTCATAAAATGCAGCTGTGTCATCCCCGCGAAGGCGC
>JAIEOZ010000267.1 GCA_019750035.1 Alphaproteobacteria bacterium
AAATAGTTGTTTTGTTACAGATAGTTCCATTGGATCCCCGCCTGCGCGGGGATGACATCAGAGGAAAACAAAATAAGGTATCTTCACGTCCGATAAGTATAGATATTACAATACGTAATTTTTATCAATAGACTTAAGGGTGAATTCGTTGAAGGGCTGTATTTCAATGATAGCTTTAATCTGTAGCGTAGTGGTGCTGTCTTCAGCTATGGCTTATTCTAAAGATGAAAATTTACCCGGTCTTATCCCTCCAAAAGATTTGGGCCCACCGCCTGTTGAAAGAGAATTGGGCGGAGGCTCTGATAGGTCACAAGGAGGGAGTTCTTGTAGCTCTTGTGGCTCGTAAAAGGCTCGTGCTCATTTGATAACATTCACCTTTTTGTCAAAACGAGGTTTGTTCAAATGGCCAACTTAGAAACTTGCCTTTGATGTCTTACTCGTGAGTTAATAAGCACATCAACAAGGGAGGGTTGAATGGGCTGTATGGCAAAAAAGCGGGGTCGGCCTCGTCAAGACTATCCACGTCTTGATAAGGGTACAAAAGAGCTTCAACAAAAACGCCAAAAACTTTTAGAGAAAAGTAAAGGAAAAGATCATGCGCTTGCAGAATCTTTACTGGGTATTTTTTATGCCCATAAGCTTATTTCAAAGCCCCTTTATGAAGCTGGACGTTTTTTTGGAGAGATCGGGTATCGTTATGAACCTTGTCTGGGTCATAGGTTTCGTTCAAGGGCAAGTATTTTAGTGCAGAACCAAGGGGGATATGCAGGGGGAGATTTTTTTGATTTTTGGGATGAAAAGAAGACAAAATCTTGGGTTAAAGCACTCAATGCATTAAAATGTGCCGGTCCTCGCTCTTATAAAGTTGTTATGAAGGTTGTTTTTTATGATCAGGACTTATATACGAATGTTCTTCCTCAGACTCTTTTAAAGGAGATGAGGTCTTTGTGCCAGGGACTTGATTGCCTTGACAGCTATTTTAATCATCGCTTTAAACCTTTGCAAGAATCGAATTTATGGTCTTGATGGTGAATGAAAAAATGAAGGAGATTCTTTGTGCGGCATGATATATTCATTAGACGTAAAGATGCCTTATTTTGTTTTCCTCTGGTGTCATCCCTGCGAAAGCGAGGATCCAATTTAACTTTCTGTAATAAAACAACTATTTTATGGATTCTCGCTTTCGCGAGAATGACACTCGTTGGTGGAGAACATGGTATCTTTAAGTTCAACGGGTATAGCTTTTTTTTTCTTACAGTTAGGAAAGTGATTCACCTCTTTTTTTATAGTGTTTTTCTCGTCCTTCCTTCCTTTGCTCATATTTCTGCAGATGTCGAAAATTATCTGCAAAACAAGCCCTTTGAAAGGGTCTATACACCTGCAAAAGACTATTCACAAATTGTGAAAGGAAAAGAACTCGTTGCTCTTTTAGAACCTTTATTAAAACAAAAGATAAGTCAGCTTAAGGAGAAAGGCATTCAGCCCTGTCTTCATGTGATAGTGGTTTCTCCAGATGTTGCTTCTCAACGATTTCTTGAGAAAAAAAAGAAAGCTTGCGAGGAGTTCGGGATTATCATGGATATCTCAACTCTAGCTAAAAACGTTTCACAAGAAGACCTTTTGATGAAAATAGCGGCCCTAAATGCTGATCAGAAAGTGCATGGTATTATGCTGCATCTTCCTCTTCCTTCTTCTCTGAAAGCAGAAGGTTTGCTTGATTCGATAGCGCCTCAAAAAGATGTCGATGGTCTTTCCTTCATCAACCAGGGCAAACTTACGCAAGGAAAGCCCGTTATGATCCCGGCGACGGCTCTGGGATGCTTTTTTCTTTTGCGAGAATTAAGTCCCTCTCTTGACGGCAAACAGGTTGCGATGATTGGAAGATCTAATCTTGTGGGTAAGCCATTAGCGTCTCTGCTTTTGGCGCACAATGGGACGGTGATAATCGTTCATTCCAAAACGAAAAACCCTGAAAAAATATCCCGAGAGGCGGATATACTGATTTCTGCGACGGGCGTTCCTTCGCTTGTAAAAGAAAACTGGGTGAAACAAGGGGCTCTTGTTCTTGATGTTGGAATTTCATTTCCAGATGGCAAGACCCCTTCAGGAGATGTAGATTTTAAATCCGTGCTTAAAAAAGTTTCTCATATCACGCCTGTTCCCGAAGGAATAGGGCCTCTGACTGTCTTTATGACCATGATTAATCTGGTTAAAGCCGCCTCCTATTGTGAAAACTAAAAAGGAGAGAATTATTGTTTTCGACGCAAGGTTGCAAGATAAGCAAGACAAGCTTTGTAATCTGGCTGTAGATCTTTAGCAATCCACCAGGTCTCAACAGTTTTTAAAAGTGTACCAATTTCTTTCCCTTCCTTGATGCCTCGGGAGATCAGATCTCTTCCCATAAGAGGGAAGAGAGGAACGGACCACGATTCCAATAAAGCATGAATATGCTTTAGAAATTGGGTGGCGTCTTTTAAGGATATTTTAGCAATGGCTAAGCGATGAGCTGCTTGCAAAAGGGCAAGATCAAAGGTTTTGGCTTTCCCCCAAAGATAGACTTGTTGTTTGTAGGATGTCTTTGTTACAGAGGGATGTTTTTTTGTTAAGAAGAATAGTGTTTCCTCTTGCTTTTTAGAAAGGCGTAAATGATTTTTAACCTCTTTTAAGTCAGAATGAAAAGCCGCAAGTCTTATAAGAGCAGAAGGATGAAGGTGTGCTTCTTTTTCTAGAGACACCAGAGCGGCGAGATCTTCCCATTCTTTAGGATGAAGGATATAATTTAAAACGCCTGTTTCCTTCATGCGATCAAGCGTATAAAGGGGAGAGGGAAGTTCAAGTATTTTAAGGAATTCTTCAGTCACTCGCTCGCGAGCAAGATGCGTAAGATGAGAGGCATATTTTTCGCAGGCTTTGAGCCCGCTCTCATCAAAAGGTTTGCGGCCAAAGCGAGCAGAAAAGCGGAAAAAACGTAAAATACGTAAATAATCTTCTTGAATGCGTAAAGAAGATTCGCCAATAAATCGAATATGTCGGGCTTTAAGATCTTCAAGACCGCCTGTAGGATCAAATAAATGCCCGCTTTTATCTGCATACAGAGCGTTTATTGTAAAATCGCGCCGTAAAGCATCTTGAACCCAGTCTTCTGTAAAAACAACCTGAGCTTTCCGACCAAAGGTTTTAATATCCACTCTAAGAGTTGTAATTTGATAAGGTCGTTTCTCAAGAATGGCGGTAATTGTGCCATGATCAATTCCTGTTGGAATGACTTTTATGTGATTCTTTTCTAAAAGATCAGTAACCCAATGAGGATCTCGATCAACGGCTAAGTCAATATCGTTGACGGGAAGTCCTAAGAGGCCATCTCGTACAGATCCTCCGACGAGCCGAAGGATAGCTCCTTCGTTTTCAAAGAGTTCAAATAGATATTGTAGAGTCGGAAGGCTGAGCCAGGAAGCCGTAAGGCAGACCATATCAATACCATACTTGCCACAAAGCCAGAGCGAAGGAAATCGCAAGGAGGCTGTCAAGACGGTCTAAAAACCCTCCATGACCTGGTATTAAAGGGCTTGAATCTTTGAGTTGACTCCAGCGCTTTACTTGTGATTCCAAAAGATCACCAGCTTGGGCAATGAAAACCAACAAAACAATCCCCCAAAAATTAAAAACACCTGGGAAAAGCCAGAAAGAAGCTTCGTAACCGACAATTGTGCCTCCGAGCATGCCTGCAAAAAATCCTGCCCAAGTTTTGTTAGGACTAATGGAAGGAGCAAGCTTGGGGCCATTGAAGAGCATTCCTCCCCCATAGGCGGCTGTATCTGTGCTCCACACAAGGAATAAAAGCCAAAAAATAAGCTTCCAGCCTTCTCCTGTTGAAAGGTATTGAAAGATCCACAAGACAGAGAAAACCAAATAAGAGCTTCCAAAAAGAACGCAGATAAGTTTTTGCCAAAACGGCAACTGGTTTTTTAAACACAAAAAAGCCCATTCAACGAAAAGAGAGACGGTAACGCCTGCCCATAAAATAAGACTATAGGGGGGGCCTAGGTAAATGATATAAAGAGAGATAGGAATAAGAATAATTGCCGATAGAAGCCGGTGTTTAAGGTTTGTGGATTTGCGAAATTTAGGCTGCCGTGCCAAAACGCCTCTCTCGGTTTTGATAGGTTAAAATTGCCTCCATAAAATCTTCTGGTGTAAAGTCAGGCCAAAATTTATCAACAAAAACAAGTTCTGTATAGGCCACTTGCCATAATAAATAGTTGCTGATGCGCTGTTCTCCACTTGTTCGTAAGAGCAAGTCAGGGTCAGGAACGCCAGCTGTATAGAGGTGCTGTTCGAAAACCTGCTCTGTAATTTTGTCAGGATCAATTCTTCGATCTCGGGCTTTTTGGGCAATTTCTTGCACAGCATTAATAATTTCAGCACGACTTCCGTAACTTACGGCCATCTGTAACATAAGTTTTTTATTAGATTTTGTGAGGTCTTCCACATGTTCGACAAGGTTTAAAATTGTATTCGGTAAAAGCCCTCTTTCCCCAATAATTTTAAGGCGTACTCCCTCCTTATGAAGCTCCTCAGCTTCTGTTTCAAGATAATGCTTTAAAAGAGCCATTAATCCAGAAACTTCATGGGGGTCTCTTCTCCAATTTTCAGAAGAGAAGGCATACAAAGTGAGGTATGAAATTCCAATACGTGAAGCAGCTGTTACGATTTCTCGTGCGACTTCGCTGCCACGTTTATGTCCTTCAAGCCGAGACAGAGACTGCTTTCTTGCCCACCGCCCATTCCCATCCATAATGATAGCAACATGTTGGGGAGTTTTATCAAGACGCAGGTCAGTCATTAGTGCTCAATATTCAATGTTCAAAGCTTAGATTATCTTTATACGTGCATTGATTTAGAAATGCAAAATTTTTCTAAGAACTGAACATTAAACACTGAAAACGATCAAACTTGGAGGATTTCTTTCTCTTTTTGAGATAAGGTTTCATCAATTTTCTTAATAAATTCGTCTGTTAATTTTTGAATGTCATCAGAAAAACGGTGAGAGTCATCTTCAGAGATATCGCCCTCTTTTTCCATTGATTTGATTTGATCCATCCCATTTCGTCGGATGTTGCGAATGGCAATACGACCGTCTTCAGCATACTTACCCGCTACTTTGACAAGTTCTTTCCGACGTTCTTCACTAAGTTCTGGAAGAGGGACACGGATTGCCGCTCCAGCGCTTGAAGGATTTAGGCCTAATCCTGCGTCGCGGATGGCTTTTTCGACAGCCGGGGCTAAGGCAGCATCCCATACCTGAACTGTTAAAAGGCGTGGCTCTGGGACGTTAATATTGCCAAGCTGGTTGATATGCATTCTATTACCATAGGCATCCACCGTGACTGACTCCAAAAGATTGGGAGAAGCTCGTCCAGTTCTGAGTCCTGAAAAATCTTTGTGTAGCATATCGCATGCGGTTATCATGCGTTTTCTTAACTCTGACGTGATTTCTTTACTCATACAGACCTCTTATCTTATTTTGCTAGAGTATACTCAATTTTTGTGAAAAGGGGGAGAATGTTTTTGTACTTTTGCTTTTCAGAATTTTTTGTTGACCTATTTACTAAGAACAAAGCGAAAGCGTCAGTTGGCAGAGGGAGGGGGACATTCTTTTATGATGATGTTATGAAGTGAACTTTTATTTTGAAACAGAGAGTCATACCTATTGAATAATAGGCAAGCACTTCTGCGATTTCCATCATAAAGTTGAGCTAATCCTAAAAGTTTAAGCCCTTGATAATTTAAGGGCTGCCAGTTTAACGTTTGGGAAGCATAAGACGCAGCGTTCTCATAATCCCGTTTGTTTAAATAAGAATAGGAAACATTTAGACAAGCAAGCCAATTTCGATTGCCGTAGGAACAGGCTAATTTATTGAGAGGCTCATTATATGGAAAATTAAAAGAAATGTATTTTGCTGAAAAAGAAATAATGACAATTAAAGTTGCCAAGAAGTTAAGTCCTATCAGAGCAACACGAGGACCATGCTTAAGTTCATAGCTCACACGATTTGTGGGCAAAAGGAAAAAAAAGTACCCCGTCATAAGAGCTGTCATAAAATAAGGTAAAGGTTCTAGAAGGGGAAATTGGAAAAGAGCTTGAATAAAAAGCATTATGAAAAAGTACAGAATATCTGGACGAGAGAGGAGCACTTTCTTAATATCATTCCAGAGAAAATAACAAATACTAAGCCCTAATAAAAAAAATAAAAGACAGAGAATAATCCCTTCTTCTGCTAAATAAGATAAAAATTCATCATGAGGATTAGAGAAAAGCTGTTCTTCATTTAACGTAGGGAAAAGAGATCCTAAATAAGGGAGAGCACCAAACTCAAATTGTCCGATGCCAACCCCTAAAGGATTTTTATAAATCATTTGCAGGGTGTCTGTATAAAGAAACCAACGGAATGAAGAGCTTTTATCTGTAAAAGAAATCAGAGATAGGTCAGGATAGATGAAAAAAATAAGTTGTTTGAGTGAAAATATTAAAATAATTGATAAAATTATGATTTTAATATTTTCTATAAAAAATTTTCTATTTTTTAAAATAGAGAAAGATAATATTAAAATAGATCCAATAATGACAGAACGACAACTTGTAATATAGATATAGGTAAGTGATAAAGACGCCAGCAGATTTATTTCCCATGATTTTTTCATTTGCTTCCATAAACGAGAGAGAAAACAAAACTGAAAGGTAAGAGAAAACCCGATAAACTCAGCTGAAAGATTAATATTACCAAATGTTAAGTAAGGGGGTGACTCAGGATGAAGAATAAATTGCGTTAGAGCGAGGATGATAAAAATAAGAGAGGATAAAAAGATAGCTTTTTCAACCTTTAGAAAACCTTCCTCTTTTTCGCTACAAAAAAAATTAAAAAAGAAAGCCGTAGCTCCCCAAAATATAAAGCGTCTTGTATTTTCATATGAAATTAAAGGTACGTTATGCATATATGAGTTGATAACCATCATACATAAAATAAATGACAGAATGTATAAAGAAACTTCGGGAATTTTAGGAAAAATTATTTGTTTTGTTTTAAATAAAAAAAAGAATAAAATTAAGTTAACGCATAATAGTAAAGATATCCATTTAATCGTTGTATAAGGATCTGAAAAGTTGTGCAAAAAAACATATGGACAAAATAAAAAAATGAAAAAAACT
The DNA here is from genome assembly GCA_019750035.1 of Alphaproteobacteria bacterium. Classification (GTDB taxonomy): domain Bacteria; phylum Pseudomonadota; class Alphaproteobacteria; order UBA9655; family UBA9655; genus UBA9655. The sequence continues at coordinate 7,208 of JAIEOZ010000267.1, forward strand.
AAAGAAGAAGTTCCATAAAAAAAAAATAATCTTTAGAAGAATTGTTAACCTTTAATACGAATGATTTTAAGGCGTGCATAGATTTTGATCCTATAACTAATACGCCGAAGATCTTTAGGTTTTTAAGATCTTCGACGTTTTAAATGGGTGATAATTTACTCGTTATTGTGGCTCACTACCATAGGATTGAAAGTATGGTTGATAACTCGCGCCTTCACTCGCATAGGACTGTGAGTATGGTTGATGACTCGCGCCTTCACTCGCATAGGACTGAAAGTATGGTTGATAACTCGCGCCTTCACTCGCATAGGACTGTGAGTATGGTTGATGACTCGCGCCTTCACTCGCATAGGACTGAAAGTATGGTTGATAACTCGCGCCTTCACTTGCATAGGACTGAGAACATGGTTGATAACTCGCGCCTTCACTGGCGTAAGCAGGGGCATGGGAGCGCTGAATATGTCTAAAGTTGTTCTCGTCGTCCATACTGTGAACGATGAGGGGAGAGAAGGTGGTGAGTACAGTGGCTGCTACAATTTTAATTTTCATAATATAAACTCTTCGTTATTTTTCAGGTATAATAGCCATAGCTATTAATATAGTGTGAGCCAATAACGAAAGACATTAATATTTTCTCTCTGATATTGACGAAGATAGTGATTAGCTAGGGGCTCTAGAAATGTTTTATTTTCCAAGCTGTGCGGCAACTTCTGCAGCAAAATCAGCTTTATCTTTTTCAATGCCTTCACCAAGAGCGTAGCGAACAAAGCCGGCTAGCTTAAGGGGTTGCCCATGTTCTTTTCCAGCGGCAATGACAATTTCCTTTACGCGTGCTTTGCCATCAATAACAAAAACTTGCTCTTCAAGAACAGTTTCTTCATAGAACTTACGCAAGCGGCCTTCCACCATTTGATCTACAAACTCAGCAGGTTTACCGGAAGCAAGGGCTTGTTCACGAAAAATAGCGCGCTCACGTGCAACATCAGCTGAGTCCACTGTGTCAATTGTTAAGGCTGTTGGATGAGCAGCGGCGACATGCATGGCAATTTGCTTGCCTAAAGCTTCAATTTTTTCTTGAGGGACCGCAGATTCAAGGGCAACAAGAACACCAAGTCGCCCGACACCGGGAGCAACCATATTGTGAATATAAGGGATCACAACGCCTTGTGAGACTTCCAGAAAAGCCGTGCGTCGTAAACTCATGTTTTCTCCAATTGTGGCAACCAGGTGAGTAAGCTCTTCTTCAACAGTTCTGCTTGAGCCAGGATAAGTTGCGTTTTTGAGGGTTTCTAAATCTCCCTTTGCCGCGATGGCCAATTGAGCAGCTGTGCGGGCAAAAGCTTGGAAGTTTTCATTTCGGCCCACAAAATCTGTTTCAGCGTTGACTTCAACAATGGCTCCTCGTGAACCTTGACAAGAAACAGCGATAAGTCCTTCAGCAGCGATGCGGCCTGATTTTTTAGCGGCAGTGGCGAGACCTTTTTTCCGAAGCCAATCAATAGCTGTCTCTAAGTCACCCTTGGTTTCAATGAGTGCTTTTTTACAATCCATCATTCCTGCGCCTGTCTTTTCACGCAAGTTTTTTACAAGTGCAGGGGAAATATCTGCCATGACGTACTCCTTCTTTAATTCAATTTATGCGTTTTCTGGGACGGCTTCTATAACGACTTCTTCCGTGGGGAGAGCTACCGCTTCAACCTCGGAAAACGGTTCTTCTTCTATCGTTACGATAACGTCTTGCGCTGCTCCTAAATCAACACCCGTTGACTTCATTTCAGCTTGTAACCCATCTAAAATCGCTGCAGAGACGAGTGTGCAATACAGTTCGATAGCGCGTTGAGAATCATCATTGCCAGGAACAATATAATCAATTCCATCAGGATTAGAGTTGCTATCTATAATCGCTACGACAGGAATGCCTAGCTTGTTGGCTTCTTTAATAGCAATGTCTTCTTTATTGGTGTCAAGAATAAAAAGAATATCGGGAACACCCCCCATTTCTTTAATTCCACCCAAAGAAAGCTCAAGTTTGTTTTTCTCTCGTTCAAGGGTGAGAAGTTCTTTTTTTGTAAAGCCATGGGTACCTTGGTCAAATTGCTCTTGCAATTCTTTTAAACGCTTAATGGATTGGGAAATTGTCTTCCAGTTGGTAAGCATTCCCCCAAGCCAACGATGATTCACATAAAATTGACCACAGAGAGAAGCAGCGTCTTTAATTTTTTGAGAAGCTTGTCGTTTTGTTCCCACAAAAAGAACACGACCCCCTTGAGCAACGATGTCACGAATCGCTTGCAAAGCATGGTGCAGCATAGGAACGGTTTGTTGCAAATCAATAATGTGAATTCCGCCACGGGATCCAAACAAATAAGGTCCCATTTTGGGATTCCATCGACGGGTTTGGTGCCCGAAATGAACGCCTGCTTCTAAAAGTTGACGCATTGTGAATGTTGGCATCATAATAAAGTTTCCTTTCTCCAGTTGAAACCGCTGCAGAGGATAGGGATCACAAGACCACCGGAGGGATCGCTCTGCATGTGAATTGAGTGATTTAAAAAACCACTTTAAATCTATATACTCCTTCTTTGAGCTCTACGACAAGAAAAAATATGTGTATCTTTGCGATAATGTGGGGTAATCCTCTTGATGAATAATGATTGAACACTAATTTTAAACATGCAGGTCTCTCTTTTTCCCCACGTATTTGTCGCTTGGTTACAACAGCATCCCTCAGAGGTATTGACTTTGGCGCTCCTTGTGACGTGTGGTCTTGTCATTCTTTTGATGATGCGTTTTTTTGGCGCTGTGGGGTTAATCGTTTATAGTTCTCTGGCCGTAATTGTTGCTAATCTTCAAGTGCAAAAAGCGACAACCTATGCGTTTTTTCATGAACCTATTGCTCTTGGTACTGTTGTTTTTTCTTCAATTTTTATTATTAGTAATATTTTGACGGAATATTATGGGAAGGCTCAAGCGCGTAAGGCCGTATGGCTTAGCTTTATGAGTATGATTTTGGTGACATTTTTTATGTTGATCACGATTGGTTTTAAACCGGCAAATGGTTTTCATGAAACCCATAAGGCCATGTGTGTTTTGTTTCTTCCCGTGCCGGCTTTAATTGCGGCAAGCCTTATCGCTTATGCAGTGGGGCAATTTAATGATATCTGGATTTTTACAACACTTTCTCGTCTAACAGCGGGAAAATTTTTGTGGCTTAGATCTTTTGTGGCAACGTTGATCAGTGCTTTTTTAGATAATTTGGTTTTTAGCCTATTGGCATGGATGGTTTTTGCGTCACACCCCTTGCCGTGGAAGACGGTCTTCTTTACTTATGTTTTAGGAACATACATTTTGCGCGTTTTTATTGCTGTTGTAGGGATTCCGTTTGTGTATTTAGCAAGGCTTGTGGTTCGATAATGAATGATTTAAACTTTAATTTTGATACTATTTTTCAGGCGAAGGGCTCAAAAGCTCGTCTTGGTAGACTTTCAACGCCTCATGGTATTGTGGAAACCCCAGCATTTATTTTTTGCGCGACAAAAGCTGCAATTAAAGGGGCAACGCCACAGGATATGAAGCGTGAGAAAACCCAAATTATTCTTGCAAATACGTATCATTTAATGTTGCAGCCTGGAGCAGAAGTTGTCTCGCAAATGGGAGGTCTTCATCGGTTTATGGGCTGGGATGGCCCGATGTTAACCGATTCAGGGGGCTTTCAAATTTTCAGCTTAGGACATGGATCCGTTGCAGAGGAAGTGAAAGGGAGACGGCAGTCATTGAGGCCCAAGAGCTTGTTAAAAATTACCGAGGAAGGGGCTACTTTTAAATCCTATATCGATGGAAAAAAACATACCTTAACTCCTGAAAAAGCAGTCCAAATTCAGCGAGCTTTAGGGGCTGATTTAATTGTTGTGTTAGACGAGTGCACGCCTTTTCATGTTGATAAGTCATATACAGAAAAATCCATGCATTTGAGCCATCGATGGGCGGAGCGAAGTCTTCAGGAGTTTCAGAAAGGTTCTCAAGGAATTCAAGCTCTCTATGGGATTACGCAGGGAGGAGTCTATCCTGATTTGAGAAAAATCAGTGCGGATTTCGTCAATAGTCATCCTTTCTTTGGTCATGCCATTGGAGGTTCTCTGGGGGCGACAAAGGCTCAGATGGTAGATGTTGTCGAAATGGCCATGGAACCTTTAGATCCCACTCGTCCGGTTCATCTTTTGGGGATTGGGGGGGTGAGTGATATTTTCTTTGGCGTTCAGCAAGGAATTGATACCTTTGATTGCGTTCACCCAACGCGTTTGGCCCGTCATGGGGGAGCTTTGGTGAAGCCATTAGTCTGGGAAACTCTGGGCGAAAATCCACAAGGTCGAGAACATATGAATATGAGGAATGCTCGTTTTCGTGAGGATTCTCGCCCCATAGATGAAACGTGTGAATGCCAGACTTGTCAGACGGTTTCAAGAAGCTATCTTCATCACCTCTTTAAAGCAGGAGAGCTGCTAGCGATGCAGATGCTCACAATCCACAATGTTTTTTTCATGAACCATCTGCTGAAAAGTGTGCGCACTGCGATTGCAGAGAATAGACTTCGAGAAGAGCAAGCAAAATGGATTGTTTAGAAGGCGATGAGCTTACCTTCAATCCAGTTAAGCAATAATGTCATTATCTTAGTACCCGTCACTTTTTATAATCTATTGAAAGAAAAGATAAATCTCGTCAGTCTCCTCAGTGTCATCCCCGCGAAGGCGGGGATCCAATCGCCCTTTGAAAAAAAGAGATCGTTTAAAATACTGTATTTCATAATTCACACATTGTTCAGGCTTAACTCATGTGTGGATCCCCGCCTTCGCGGGGATGACACTGATGGTATTTTATTGTTGTTATTCAACGTGTTATACAAAGTGACGGGTCGTGAGCGTCATTATAATGATTTTCCTATAAAAATTGAATATAAAATATTATTTTTTAATTTTTTAAGTATTATTAAATACAAT
>JAIEOZ010000011.1 GCA_019750035.1 Alphaproteobacteria bacterium
ACCTTCATGACGGCACTCCTTATGCCTAAGGGAACAGCAGTTTGGCTTATTGAGAATACAACATTAACTTTTGAACAGATTGGTGACTTTTGTAATTTGCATCCTCTGGAAATTCAAGCTATTGCTGATGGAGAAATTATTGCGGGAATGCTTGGACACGATCCCGTTGCGGCTGGACAATTAAGCCTTGATGAAATTGAGCAATGTCAAGCGGATCCAACAAAAAAGCTTCGTATAACGACCATTCTACATCAGACAAAAGCTCGAAAAAAAGCAAAGTACACACCCTTGGCTTTACGTCAAGCCAAGCCCAGTGGTGTTGCGTGGCTTTTAAAGGAAATTCCCAATATTACAAATGCAGACATCATTCGTATCATAGGGACAACGAAAACAACAATTCAAGCTATTCGCTTAAAAACTCATAGAAGCATCGCTGAAATTAAACCTGTCAATCCTGCTTACTTAGGTCTCTGTAAGCTTGAAGAACTGAATGAGCTTATCCAAAAATACAAAGTATGACCTTTGAGCTGATTCTTAAAATTTTATTGATGGGAGCTCTCATTGCCACGGTGGGGTCCTTGATACTTGGGCTCTTGACTCTGTTTAAAGAAGGAAAAGAAGCTGATGAACGTAGCAATAAAATGATGCGTTTGCGGATTTTTTTTCAAGCATTGGCAATTTTAATTTTCTCTCTCCTCCTTTTTTTAAAGGGAAAGTCTCACGCACAAAATGCTACGCTGTCCCTCGAGTTTTTTATCCAAAAGCCAGCTCTCACAAATAGCGGAGAGAAACCGTTTTTATGCGTTCGCTAAGAGAAACGAAATGGTACAATTAACGCGTATTTATACAAGAGGAGGAGATAAGGGGAAAACATCGCTCGGGAGCGGTGTTCGTGTTTTAAAATCTTCTCTTCGTATTGCAGCGCTTGGAGAGGTAGATGAAGCAAACTCTGCTCTTGGAGTGGCTCGTTTTTATACAGAAGAGGAAGTGAACAGGTTGTTATTCCTCCTTCAAAACGATCTCTTTGATGTAGGTGCTGACTTATGTGTTCCCGAGGACAAATCAGGAAAAGATCGACTTCGCCTCCAACCCCAACAAGTTACATTTTTAGAAGAGAAAATAGATTATTACAATCAATCACTATCCCCTTTGCAATCTTTTGTTTTGCCCGGAGGAACTTTGTTATCTGCCCTGCTTCATCAAGCTCGAACAATTGTCAGAAGAGCAGAAAGAACCTTATGCACTTTAAAAGAAACAGAACCTGTGAATGAAGTGATTATTCACTATATCAATAGGCTCTCGGATTTACTTTTTGTTCTTGCACGAACGGCCAATCGTCAAGGAGAGGGAGATATTTTATGGGTTCCAGGAGCCAACCGATAGGGTAATTAACAAGCGGATTCCTTAAAAATCAATAAGATCTTTAAACGTTTTCTATTAATCTAGCTCCTATCCACCTTCTTCGTTCCCTAAATAAGTCTTCAAGACAGGATGCACTGGCGCATTTAGAAGATGAAATGGATCTCCCTCTTCTATAATTTTTCCTTCTTCGAGAAAAATCATATGGTCAGCGAGATTTATTGCTTCTTCTGGTTGGTGCGTCGTGAGAAGCAGGGTGAGTTGAAACTCCTCACAAATTTGGGAAAGAAGACCTAACATCTCCTTTCTAAGACCTGGCCCTAGGGGGCCTAAGGGTTCATCCAAAAGCAAGAGAGGCATTTCTCGCAATAAACTACGGGCTAAAGCTACCCGTTGTCTCTCCCCTCCTGAAAGTTCATGAGGATACCTTTCTTTTAAGCCATAAATCTCAACTTTTTCTAAAATAGCTTGGACTCTTTTACTCTCCTCATGATTAAGCTTTAGGGAGGGTTTAATCCCCAAGGCGGTATTATTCCATACGGATAAATGAGGAAAAAGGTTATGGTCTTGGAAGAGAAGGGTCAGGGGGCGCTTTTGAGGAGGAGCATCTACCATGTTATGCCCCTCCCATAAAATTTGCCCTCTTTGGGGCATAAGAAATCCTGCTATTAAGGATAAAAGCGTGCTTTTTCCCGCCCCACTTGCACCGACAAGAAGAGTTCTAGATCCCTTGGGAAGAACTGCAGAAAGCTCTAAAGAAAAGCCTTGGCGTTTAAAGGTAAGATTATGGAGATGGAGTGCGGTCATGTGTTCTTAAAACCCAATGTGGAAGTTGATAGAGGATGTAACAACAAAAGAGTAAAAGGAGAGCCGTAATCATGCTTTCATCAAAATGACGACCCATTTGTTCATACAAAAGCTTTGTGAGCCCTGGAGTGCCAGGACTATCAAAAAACGCTAAAGAAGCAAAGTTGCCAACAGAGAGAGCACAGCTCATTCCTAAGGTCGTTGCAAGCGGTCTTTTTATTAAAGGCCATTCAATCAGAGTAAAGCGTTGAAGGCGTGATAGGCCTAAGCTGAGAGCCGTTGGACCATAGGTTGTTTTTATAGAGTTATAAGGGGAGGCAAGTAAGCCATAAGCAAAGGGGAGAATATAGAGGACTTGCATGGTTCCTAGAAAAAATATTGACGGTATGAAGGGTGTTTGAAGAGAAAGAAAAAACAAGACAGCCCCTATCAAAGCGGGAGGAAGCAAAAAATAAAGAGAGGCCAAAGGTTTTCCAATAGCGCTTTGAATTGAGACGAAAATAAGTGCTAAAAATACACTTAATGGTCCAATCCAGAAACTAAGACTCAGGCTTGCTGCTAAAGAGTGCCATAAGAGAGCATTCTGAAGAGCCATAGGAGCTGCTTTAAGAGAAGGAAAAATGACGGTGATAATAGGGAGGAAAATGATCATAAGAGCTATCCACACCAAAGGTTTTTGAAGAGGTGCGGTGAGAGAAGGGAAAGAGGGTATCTTTAGGGAACTTCCCGAGGGAAGAACCTTAAAAAAATAGGTAAAGAGGATAAGACTTAGGGTGAGAAGAAACTGCAGAGAAGCAAATTTAAGCCCTTCTTCAGAATCAAAAAAAAAGAAAAAAGATTGATAGAGAGCCATGCTTAAAGTTGTCTTTTGAGGTCCTCCTCCTAAGACCATAATGAGTGTAAAGCTATTGAGAAAAAGGCAAAAACAAATCCAACTTACTTCAAGGAGCGATTTACGAAGTTGATGAATTTCAATGAGATACAATATATTTGCTGATGAAAAATGAAGTTGACTGGCCAGACGGTAATGTTCCTCTGGAATAAATCGCCATGCATTAATCATATAATGAGCCACAAAGGGGCTGGAAAAAATCACATGAGCGGCAACGATACCAGAAAGGCTATAGACATTAAAAAGTTCATTAAAAAGAGTAATAAATCCTAAAATTCCAACAAGAACGGGAGTAATAAAGGGAAGGCCCAAGAGCCTTAAGCAGAGTCGAGCAGGCCACCAAGTGTGATTCCACACAATAGCCCTTGCGATGAGCCCTCCTAGAGGAACTGCCAAAAGAACGGACAAGGCGGCTTGCTTAACCGTAAACCAAAAAACATAATAGGCATAATTCATGTGATTAGCCCATGAATCCATTCCTGAATCCAGTCTTTTTTAGAATCCATCATTTCTTCGGGGGTATAAGAAATCCAAGAGGGCGGAGGAAGGTAGTTTTTAGCCTTAAGCCAAGCCTCGGGTATATTATTGTCGATAGGATAAATCCACCCATGGATTGCAATAAGCTGTTGCGCCTCTTTAGAAAGGAGAAACTCCACAAACTGGTTCGCAAGCTTAGAATGCGACGTTGTTTTTACTTTTCCTGCAAAAATAGGTGAACATAAGTGGCCTTCAGGAAAATGAATGGCCTTAATGTGAGAAGTTCCCTTGGTAAGTTCAATATAAAGAGCATCGGTTGTATAACTGAAAACAATTGGCGCAGCTCCTCTTTTGAAAAGGGCAAAAGCTTCTGTCCATCCTTTCGTAAAAGTAAGGACATGTGAGGCTAGGGTTTTCCATTTTTGAATAGCTTGATCACCGTATGCTTTTTTCATCCATACCAAGAATCCAAATCCTGTGATACTCGTGCGAGGATCTTGAAGAATGATAGGATAGGAAGAATTCACAAGATCATCCAAAGTTTGAGGAGGATTAGGAATTTTTTGCGAATCATAGACAAAGGCCAAACAATGAGAAGCATAGGGAACGAGCTTATCTATACGAGAAACATCTAACCCAATGTTCTCCAGTCCAAGAATCAGATCAGCTCGTGTTTTCTCTCCTTCAAAATTCAGACGATTTATCACGAGAGGGATAGTGTCAAGAATGACATACTCAATTTCACATTGGCACGTTTTCTCAAAAGCTTCTTTGAGAGGAAGTCCAGGTCCGTAGGAAGCTGACGTAAAGGCTGTATGGGTATAAACTGTTAGAGTTTCTTTTTCCCCATAAAGGGAAGACGTGCTGAAAATCATCAGCAAGCTGAATAAATACTTAAACATCTCAATTTCCTCCGCCGGTATAATCCGGATCAGGTTCACGGGTATAATCTCAGCTCTTCCTATAAGAGCACCCCGATGAGGTCGTTTTTTTTTAATCTAAAGAGTAATAAAATTCAAGACATCTTTCTTCCCAGATACATATTATACCAATTCCGTCATTTAAGTTTACATTTCTAGATTGCTTTGTCGGGACTTCGTCCCTCCGCGCAATGACGAACATATTGTTTTTCAATACAAAAAATCGTCATTGCGAGCAGAGCGAAGCAATCTAGAAATGTAAACTTAAATGACGGTATTTAGAAGCTGACGAACTGATTGGGACTTTTCAAAGACGGCTTTCCAGCAGGACAAAAGGGCTTAACGCTCTATCAGTAAGCTGTATACATGGGCTGCAACCGATTTTCTCTTTCATCAACCCTTTCTCTTAAAAGCACCTTGACTCAGTTGGCAGGTCCACGAGTTAGGTTAAAGTTGTTAACCCTCAGCTGCCGTAACAAAATAGAGCGAATCCCACTGAGAGCAACATATACATCTCTTCTACGAATTTCATTCCTTGCTCAATTTTACTTCGTAATAAAATTTAAATATTTTTATGTTAATAATTTAATTAATTATTAAAACGTAAAGCTTGTTCATAGAGAGGAATGAGTTATGAGAAATAATCAACTAATTCCTTTTTATGAGACGACCATTCTGTCTGTACGCAAAGGAAATCAAGTTGTAATGGTTGGAGATGGTCAAATTATTATGGGAAACTTGATCCTCAAATCAAATGTTCGAAAAGTAAGACGACTTGGTAATGGCGATGTAATCGCTGGTTTTTCAGGTTCAATCATCGATGCGCTCACACTCTTTGATCGCCTTGAAGCTAAACTCGAACAAAATCCTCACCAATTGATTAATATCTGTGTAGATCTTGCTATGGATTGGCACAAAGACCCTCTCCTTTCGCATCTTGATGCAATGATGGCCGTCGTAAACAAAACACATTCCCTTATCCTCACAGGAACTGGAGAGATTTTAGAACCAGAAGATGGTCTTATTTGTATTGGATCTGGTAGTTCTTACGCCTTATCTGCAGCTCGAGCCTTGCTTAATATAGAGGGATTATCAGCTCGAATAATTGCAGAAAAATCAATGGATGTTTATTCTGAAATTTATAATTTCAAAAACAAAAGTTTTATTTTTGAAATTATAGATATTTGAGTAAAGATATGTAGACTCAAGAGAGATGTGTTCGAACAAACGATGATTTTTCTCAAACTCTCAATTATCCATCAAGTGTTCAACTATAAAATAAATCCCGTTTTTTTATTTCTTCTCCAGGCCAATAAACTTAAAAAGATGAATAAAATTCCACAAAAAACAGTAAATATACTATAACTTGAAAAGTATTCATTGGAGTGAATCATATCACTAACTCCCCAAAACGCAAAAAGGGCACCAAGACAGAAAAACAAGATAACAGTTATTGAAAAGTGCCGTTTTGTTGCATATTTACCAATCCCATAGAGTCTCAAAGCGCGTTCATTCATTTCTTCCGTGTCTTTTATCTTTTGAGCACAGCTTTCACCACAAACAAGATAGCTTTCATCTTTTTTACAGCAGTCTCGACACAGTCCTTTAAAGCAGTTACGGCATAGTCCTACAGCTTCAAGAGGTGAGTGGTTATAACAATGTATGGCAGCCTCGCAAAAATGATTTAGAGTTAAAGTGGAGAGGAGAACCGACCCATTGCTAAAAATTTAGCTCTTCTTTGCTTACGAACCGTGGTCCTGTCCATAGAAAGAAAGGGTTTGAGCGATTTCTCAATAGCATTTCCCACGGTTTGAATTGTAATTTGTGGATTTCTTTGGGCTCCCCCAAGAGGTTCAAGAATAATTGTGTCGATAATACCTAGTTTTTTTAAATCTTGAGCTGTCAATTTTTGCGCACCAGCAGCTTCTTCTTTCTTATCTCGTGTTCGCCACAAAATGGAGGCGCATCCCTCGGGTGAGATCACCGAATAGATAGAATGCTCAAGCATCATCACAATATTAGAAAAAGCAAGAGCAATAGCTCCCCCTGATCCCCCTTCACCAATCACTGTTGTTATAATTGGGACGTGGATATTAGCGCTTATCTGAAGACTGCGAGCAATCGCTTCTGATTGACCACGCTCTTCAGCTTCAACAGCAGGATGTGCCCCAGCTGTATCAACGAAGGTTAGAATGGGAAGGTGGAACCGGTCAGCAAGCTGCATCAAACGAACTGTTTTTCGATATCCCTCAGGCTTAGGCATACCAAAATTATGTTTAAGACGAAGCTCAGTATCTTTCCCTTTTTCGTGACCCATAACAACGACAGGCTGTCCTCGAAATCGTCCCAAGCCTCCGATAATAGCTTCATCTTCTCCGAAATTTCTATCACCTGCAAGAGGCGTAAAGTTTGTAATGAGTTCTTTAATGTAATCACTCGTATGAGGACGTTCAGGATGACGAGCAACTAACACTTTCTGCCAAGGGGTAAGATTTTGATATATTTTTTTAAGGAGTTTTGTTCCTTTTTCCTCAACTCGTTTGATTTCATTGACAATGTTAGCTTCCTCACTTGAGGAAAGATGACGAAGCTCATTAAGTTTATTATCAAGCTCAGCAAGAGATTTTTCAAATTCAAGTATGACGGGCATTACAACACTTACCTCATAATCTACATAATTCTTAGCTTAAATCTAAACGTCTTAGATTTTGGGTACAAGGGAAACCTTGATTTAAAATCTCATAAATTTTTTTCTTTTAGATTACTGGGTCTTAAAGAGAAAACCTTTAAAAATGAAAAAGAGTAATTTGGCTGCTATACTCATTGAATGTGAAGATACTTTATTTTTCTTATAAGAAGACGCACAGTTTCTTTTACGCACTCGCTTAGATCAACCCACAGGATTTTGCGAGAGGATGACAGGTCTCAACAAGTTCTGTAAGTTCATCTTGTGCTATGTGAGTATAAATTTGAGTTGTTGATATATCGCTATGTCCCAAAAGTTTTTGCACTACTAACAGATCTGCACCATGACGCAAAAGGTGTGTTGCAAATGCATGACGGACGACATGGGGTGAAATATGTTTAGTGAGTCTTACCTTGAGAGAGAGCTCTTTTAAGAGTTGACCAAATCGTTGACGGGTTAAATGTCCTTTGTTGCTGGAAGAGGGAAAAAGCCAAGGAGAGTCCTGGTTTTTTGGTAAAAAAACAGGCCTTATTTTTAAATATTCTTTCAGGGCATCAATAGCAGCAGGTGTTAAAGGAACAAGTCGATCTTTATTTCCTTTTCCTCGGATGAGAAGAAAAGGTTTTTCGTTTTTTAAACCCTCCGCTATTGTTGTAAAAGGAAGAGAAACGAGTTCACTCACTCGAAGCCCACTTGCATAAAGAATTTCTAAAAGAACTAAAAGACGAAGTCCTTCAGGTCCTTTCCATGTTTTTGCTCCCTCCAAAAGGTGGATTACATCATCTTCACTTAAAATGGAGGGCAACTTACGTCGATAATGAGGAGCCTCTATAAGAGATATGGGGTTTTCTGTGATTTCTCCTTCGTTCATTAAGAATTTATAAAATTGACGTAAGCAAGAAAGTCTTCGCGACACCGTTGAAGCAGAAAAATGTTTTTGTGTTGCGAGGTAGCTTTGAATGTCTTGAGAAGAAATAGAGGCTGAATTTTTATCCTGAAGAAATGAAAAAAAATCTTTTAGATCTGCTTCATAAGCACTTATAGTCGTTTTTGCCGTTCCTCTTTCTGCAAGCATCATTTCTAAAAAGCGATCAATGATGAGGAGTGATTGCTTGACGGGTTGTCCGACCACGACTTCGTATTATCTTCCAGGTGAGCTAAGCTTTTTTTCTAAAGCTTCATTGATAGAGGCAACGGATCCCCCTCCTTTTTGAATGACAGAAGCGAATTCTGAGCGTTGCGTAATCCCCATGCTGATGCCTTCTAAGATGACATCATAAATTTTTAATTGACCATTTTTTTCAAAAATTTTCCAATCAATAAGAATGGGGGCACCATGGGGCCTGGTAATTTGGGTTGAAACAACTGCTCCTCCATCACTTTCTGAACGTGATCCAAGAATTTCAAACTTTTCAGAAGTATAATTTTTAAAACGTGTGGCGTAACTTGCAACGGTTGTCTCTTTAAAAAGAGCTAAAAATTTTTCTTTCTCTGCTTCATTTGCTTGTTTCCAATATCGACCCAATACAAATTTGCCTATCGCTTTTACATTAAACTTTTGTTCTAAAATTTCGCGAAATCGATCCGCTCTTTCTTGATCAGAAATTGATTTATTCGTTAAAAGAGTAACTACATTTTCTCCAATCTGTTTCATAAAATCTTGAGCTGTTGCACAGTCAACAGCAGCCTGACTTTCTTGTCCCCACATAAAAAGTGTGACCAATAAAAAAATAAATTTTTTCATAACAAACCCTTCCTTTATCGTAATTAATCATCCTCGTCATCAGGACGAGGAGTATCAAGCGCTTCTCGGTCTTTTGCGACGAGAGCAGCACGTCTTTCAGTATACCAGGTTCGAAAAGTAGCATAGGGATCAAGGGAACCCTTCTTTAAACTTTCGATAATTTCAATATTATCTGCTTTAGCGTCCAGAATTTGAATTCCCGTTCGACTGTAACTATAAGCAGCTGTATCATTATTGGAATAAGCCCACCAATTAATTGGGTCTAAAGCATAATCCCCTATTCGCCCAAAAGTATCTCTTACATTAGAGGGCCCAAGAATTGGCAAAACGAGGTAGGGACCTGAACTAAATCCCCAAGAAGCAAGAGTGAGGCCAAAATCCTCTTTTTTATAGGGAATCTCTAAATCTGTAGAGATGTCAAAAACCCCTCCCATGCCCACAGTGGAATTGATCAAAAAGCGTCGAAGTGTATCTTCTGCATCCTCAAACTCTCCTTGAAGTATATTATTTGTTAAAACAATAGGTTCACTTAAATTTCTTAAAACGTAGCCCACACGTTCACGAAGAAACTCGGGGATGACTCCTTTATACATTGCTGCAATACGATCGATAAAAAAACGATCAATAACATCATTGACCGAAAAAATAATACGATTAACGGGCTCTAAAGGATCATTATCGTTAATGACTTGAGAAGACGGAGCGAGAACTTCGAGCCGTTCTTGAGCATCCATATGGGCTGATTTCCCAGGATGCAACTCATCACTCATATAACTCATCGCGTCTTCTTGGGCGTGTAAAGGAGAAAATGTTAAACTAAAGAAAAAAAGAGCAACAAAAAAAAGGTTCATTTTATTTTTATCTCGTTGTTAGTTTGAAAGGAGTGTAAGCTTCTTAAGAAAGTCTGTAAAGATTCCTATTCTAATCATAAATATACTTTTTTAAAGCTGCCAAGACGCGCTCTACAGTTGCCTCATGGGCATCATCATTGCTTTCCACTGTTAAAGCGGCTTGCGCATAAATTGGATAGCGCCGATCTACCATTTCTTCAAGAATTTGTTTAGCATCTCCCTCAAATAGAAGAGGACGCGTATCTCTTCGGATAACACGCTCATATAAGATCTCAGGGTCAGCTCTAAGCCATAAAGAAATGGCATTTTCTTTTATAAGCGTTCGGCTTTCTTCATCTACAAAGGCCCCATCTCCCGTTGAGATCACTTGAATGGGAGCATTTAAAAGACGCTTAATGACACGTCTTTCTGCATCTCTAAATGCTTTTTCCCCCCACGTTTCAAAAATATCTGCAACAGAACATCCTGCTGCTCGTTCTACTTCTTGATCAGAATCATTAAAGGGAATTCCAAGTTTACGCGCTAACCGCCAGCCAATGCTGCTTTTACCAGCACCCATCATGCCAACAAGCACTAAAGTGCTTGGCAAAACAAGACTTGCTGAATATCGTTTAGGTTTTTCTTTCATTCCTTTGTAATCTTTCTTATTTTCCTTTAACATACCTTACTTGTAATGCAAGAGGGAACATCTTTCATAGCGGAAAAAAATGACAGTTCATACACCTAAAATAGAGATCTTCTCTCAAAACGAAACGGCTACCTTTAAACCTCAAGGCTGGTGGGTTGCTAAAACTGCAAAAACTGCAGACCCTCTTTGTGCAAATCTCCTTCAAAAAACCTTTCCAAATCATCTTGTTTTTGATCTTGCTGAGTGTAAAAGTTTTGATACAACTGGGGTTTGGCTCCTTCATAAGACATGGCAAGCCTTAGAGCACAAAGGCTATCATGTTGAGCTGCAGAACGTAAGTGAGGCTTTTCAATTGCTTTCTGAAAAACTTAAGTCGTATCAACAAACATTTGCAAGTTTACCTAGCCCTAAGCCTAAATTTTTTTTTGCAGATAAGCTTGTTGAATTAGGTAAAACGAGCGTTGATATTGCCTGTTTAGCGAGAGATCTTATCACCTTTCTAGGGGAAGCGTCTGTTGGCATATTTTTTAGTTTTCTTCATCCTAAACGTCTCCGCTTTACCTCGATTGTAGCGCATATGGAACGATTTGGCGTGGATGCTATTCCCATCATTTTCGTTATGTCTACAGCTCTTGGATTAGTCCTGGCATACCAAGGAGAGGAACAACTCCGACAGTTTGGTGCTGAAATTTACACAATTAATCTTGTGGGTATCTCTATGTTAAGAGAGGTTGGGATTCTTATTACTGCAATTTTGGTGGCAGGTCGCACCGGAAGCTCTATCGCAGCGCAAATTGGAATCATGAAAATAAATCAAGAAATAGACGCCTTGAGTACTTTGGGATTAAGTACAATGGATGTTCTTATTATTCCTCGTATTCTCGCCCTCATTATTATCATGCCATTACTAGCTTTTGTTTCTGATATTGCAGGCCTTCTCGGAGGAGGAATTATGGTTATTTTCTCTTTAGATGTCTCTCCTCAACTCTATATTCAGCGGGTGGGAGAAGCCATAACCGTGGGTAGCTTTTGGGTAGGCATCCTTAAAGCTCCGCTTTTTGGGGCTGTTATTGGAGTTGTTGCTTGTTTTGAAGGCATGCGTGTTGTAGGAACAGCTGAAAGTGTTGGACTCTGTACCACTCGTTCAGTGGTTGAAGGAATATTTTTAGTCACACTTACGGATGCTTTTTTATCTGTCTTTTTCTCTGCTATTGGTATTTAAATGGCAAGTAAAAATCCAATCATCTCTATTCGTGGCCTTGTCACTCAGTTTGGCAATCAAAGAGTTCATGACCATTTAGATTTAGACATATTTCAGGGAGAAATCCTTGGAATTGTAGGAGGATCTGGTGCGGGAAAATCTGTTCTTATGGGAGCCATTTTAGGGCTAACTCCCATTCGAGAAGGTACAATTACAGTTTTAGGGCAGCGGGCAGGTACACTGGAAAGAATTACAAAACTTCATCTACAATCTCACTGGGGTGTTCTCTTTCAAGGAGGGGCTCTTTTCAGTTCCCTCACTGTGGGTGAAAACATTCAAATTCCCATGAAAGATATGGAGAAAATGCCGGATGAATTATCTCTTGAGATGGCCTTTATTAAGTTAAAAATGGTTGGTCTGAAGGAGGAAGACTTCTTCAAACATCCGTCTGAACTTTCAGGAGGTATGATTAAAAGAGCAGCTCTTGCTCGTGCTCTTGCTGTGGATCCGAAAGTCTTATTTCTTGATGAACCAACAGCGGGTCTTGACCCTATTTCAGCCGCTGCTTTTGATGAGCTGATTTTAACGTTAAGAGATAGCCTTAATTTAACAGTTATCATGGTAACCCATGATTTGGATAGCATTCGACGTCTGTGTGATCGTGTTGCTGTTCTGGTTGACAAAAAGGCCGTTGTAGGCACACTAAAGGTACTATTAACGAACAAGCATCCGTGGATCCAAGAATATTTTCACGGCGTCCGCGGAAAAATCGCTTTAGCAGAACTTATGGAGTAATCATGGAAACACGCGCTGGATATATGGTTGTGGGAACT
>JAIEOZ010000018.1 GCA_019750035.1 Alphaproteobacteria bacterium
TTCTTGATATTCTAGAAAGAGTATATCAGCTTCGATTCGCAGCGTATATCAGTTAATTCATTTTTGGGATTTGGTATAAAATAGACTGCTTCTAAAAATGTCTTTGTTTTTTCATGATTTTTGCAATAAATATTTTTTTGACTGCTTAACTAGATAAAAATCTTTTCAAAAACTTCTTCAGTGATGTAATATTTGTTCATGGATAGTGTTTCCCGTAGTTGATTGAGCACTATCTATAGCATTTTCCTAAAAATTTAACAAAACCGGATGGAACCTAGTCCTGGTGTAAAAAAAATTTGACTGGTCTCCTCCCCACTTTTCATAAATTTAGAGAGGGTCTATTAAAGACAAATATCTTATTGAGAAAATAAGAAAAAAAAACATAAAAAAAACCCGCAATAATCTGACTTATTGCAGAATTAATTTTTAGGTGATGAAGAAGAAAGAAAAGAACACAGAAATTTATCCCAAAGGATATTATAAATATAAAAATGAACTTTAAAAACTCTTTATTAATCTTATTAGAACTCATAAAAGAAATTTTTTTATGCAAAGTATAAGAAACAATAATTCCAAGTAAATATCCAAAAATATTACTTTTCTCAGGAGAAAAAGCGAGAAGATAAGTAAATCCAAAAATGAAACTATAGCCCAGAAGAGAATTCACTAACCCAACCATAATAAAGCGAAACATTTCACTCATGAGTGTAGGGCTCGTATCCAATATTGGCCCCCTAAAGGAAGCCATTTAAGATAAGATTCAAAACAGGTAAGAACTTTAAAAGCTGGAGGAAAAAATAATGTATACCCTTGCTGATAATTTTTGAACCCTGCTTTTTGCAAATAACTTTTTAGTTCACGAGGTGGGAGAAGAATAACTCCTTCATCATAAGGACAGGAGTTTACTATCTTTCTTGTAATGGGATTATAGGGATTATGCTCAAATATAAAAATATTTCCTCCTGGATTTAAAATGTTCAATAATTTTTTCATTACATCAAATCGTTCTGGAGGTGGAATATGATGAAAGACGCCTGCTACAAAAATAAGATCAAAACCTGCTTCTTCAAGCTTTTGCTCCCCCTCAACCCAGAAAAGAACGTTTGGATTTTCTTTTTTTGCGATTTCAATGCTCTTTTCAGAAATATCTGATCCAAATATTTCAGAAGTTGTAAAGGCTGTTTTTAAAAATTTAATATTTCTACCAATTCCACACCCATATTCTAATATTCTAACGGGAGTTGTCTTAATAAGCCTTTTTACAATTTGCACCTTATAAGCTGCAAAATACGCTTCATCCGCCGTAAAAAACTGGGTTTGTTCAAGAAGGAGTTGATTATAGTCTTTTGTAAAAGAATCAAAATTCACAGGTTTCATTCTATTTTTCCTGACATATATGTTATATTTTCATCTATTATATAATGTGGTCTGTTTTTCACTTCATCAAAAATAACTCCAATATATGCTCCAATAATACCTAAAAAAACAAAGTTAATACCGTTAAACATAAGCAATAATATTGTGAGTGTTGTCCATCCGCTTGGAAAAGTGTGAGATATAAAATACATACTTAATGTATACAGTCCTAAAAAAAAACTAAGCAGTGAAAAAAAAAGCCCTATAAAAATTATTAATTGAAGAGGCTTCAAACTGAAAGATAAAATACCTGATGTTGCCAATTTAATCATTGAAACGAGAGAATATTTACTCTCTCCGGAATGTCTTTTATCCGCCGTAAATTTAATTCCCACCTGATTGTATCCCACCCATGAGAATATACCTCGTAAAAAAAGATGTCTCTCTCTAATCTTATGCCGAATTAAATAAGCAATTTTAGGAGATATAAGCCTATAATCTGCAGCGTTTTCTATAATTGGTATCTCTGAAATAAAATTTAATAATAGATAAAATAATTTTCCACTGTATTTTCTAATACTCCCTATTCCTTTGTTTTCTTCTCGAATTGTAAAAACAATATCGTTACCTTCTTCATATTTTTCAAGTAATTGAGGAATCAGTTCGGGAGGGTGCTGTAAGTCACTGTCCATCATAATGATTACATCCGCATCATTTGCAGAATCAATTCCTGCCAATAAGGACATCTGATGTCCAAATCGTGCTGATAAGGAAAGCACTTGAACATCTGGATTATTTTTTGCGAGGTGTCTGAGAATAACAAGGGTATTATCTGTAGAGCGATCAACAACAAACAGAAAGCGCGTTTTATATTTCGTTTTTAATGTTGAAAGAACTTGGCTTGTTTTTTCATAAAAATGAAGAATAACGCTCTCTTCATTATAAACAGGAGCAACAATAGTAAGGTGTTTTTTTTTCATTTTAACTATCCATTAATACCTATTAATTTATTTGTTTTAGACATATCCGCATATATTATTGGGATATCATTATTTAACTTTCCAGGAACATGGCATCCTTCTTTAACGATAGAAAAATCCAGATGAAAGTCATTTAAAAGTTCCTTGAGGAGATTTCTCATAAGCTTAGGTTTGCCACTAGCAACATGATAGACTTCACCAGCATATCCTTTTTCAGCAATGATGTTCAATTGATAAATTGCCTCATTTACATTTATATAATCTCGATAAGAGTGTAAATTACCAACTTTAATTTCTTTGATTTCGCCTTGAAGATAACTATTTATTTGTTTTTCTAACCGTCCTAGAAATAATCTTTCTGACAATCCTTGCGCAAATAAGTTAAAAATTCGTGCAATAACAACGTTAAATTTATATTTATAAGTATAACAAAGAGCGTATTGTGTTTGAAATGCTTTTGTCAAACCATAGATGGAAATAGGGCAAAGAGGATGATTTTCTTGAATTGGGTTATCCTCGGAACGAATTAAACCATACTCAGAAGCACTTCCTATAAGAACAAGACGTGTTTCTAACTTGTTCTTACGAAAAATTTCTAATATTTGCTGAGCAACTAAGGTATTTATTGTATAATCTGTCTCATAATGATCAGTAAAACTAGCCGCAAGATGATAGATTATGCGTGGCTTCATATCAATAATGCACTTATTGAGAGTCTCAATATCTTGTAAGTCACAGCAAATATAATTCTTCTGATCTGAAACAGATCTTCCCATTGCAATAATGGTTTCTTTCTTGTACATTTGAAGCCACTGCATTAAATATTTACCAAATCCGCCTGTGGCTCCTGTTACAAGAATGGTCATCTTCTTTATTCTCTCATTAGCAAAAATTTTTTGAGGCTTTAAAATATATTAAAAAAATAAAAGGCGAGGGATATCAATACCTTTCTCAATTAATATAAAGCTTTATTACCACGGAATTTAGCAAGAATCAAATTCTTCATAAAAGGTCCTCTCTCTTAATGATTCTGTCGCAAATAAGGGAGTATAGAGAGGTGATGAGTGGAAGATATAAGTTAATGAGTTGTTTAAGAAAAAAAAGGAGTATATACTCATCGGACGTGAAAATACCTTGTTTTGCTTTCCTCCTGTGTCATCCCCGCGAAAGCGGAGGTCCAATTCAACTATCTGTATAAA
This sequence comes from Alphaproteobacteria bacterium, assembly GCA_019750035.1. Classification (GTDB taxonomy): domain Bacteria; phylum Pseudomonadota; class Alphaproteobacteria; order UBA9655; family UBA9655; genus UBA9655. The sequence goes on from JAIEOZ010000018.1 coordinate 3,536, forward strand.
AAGCTATTTTATGGATTCCTGCCTGCGCGGGAATGACACCCGGCGGTAGGAAACACGGTATCTTCAAGTTCAGTAAGTATAGTTAAAAAGTCCTTTGGGAGATCTATATCCTTCCTAAGATTAATTTGCTAACAGGTTCTTACAACAATTTTCTTGAACTTTTGTCTAAAAAAAGAAAGTTCTCCTTGTCTCTCATAGGTTTTAAAAGTTAAGATTGAGTTAAACGAGAAAGTTGCTAATTTCACACACGAAAGAAAAAAAATGTCTATATTTTCTTCCCTATCAAATATAAGTAAAAATAAAAACATAATTTCATCTATAAATTTTTTATTAATTATTTTCAGTTTTTTTGTCGTCGGTACGACTGTTGTAGAAACTTTTCGTCACCATTCCCCCCTTCCCTTTTTTGATGAATGGAGATTTATACCTAATATGTTGAGTTTGTGGAATGGAGAATACAATAACATCTTTAATGATTTGTTTTCATTGTATGGTGAACATCGTTTGTTCATCTATAAGATGTTTTTTTATACAGATTATATTTTTTTCGAAGGTAAGTCTATTTTCTTAATCTCATCGTTATTTATTGTTCAATTTTTGAATTTTATTATCCTAATTTTTCTTTATCGATACGATTCTAAATCAGAAACATCTCTCATTATTCCTGCTACATTGGTTATATCCATGTTGTTTTCAGTGCTGCAAAATGATAATTTCTCTTGGGGATTACAAATTAGTTACGCTGTTGTTTTCACGGCAGCGTCCTGTGCATTTCTTAATTATGCCTTCATGCTTGATCGTATATCTAGAGGTAAACCTTTTATCCTACCCCTTCTCGGAATGATGCTGAGTATGATCATAGCGTCTCTCTCAATAGCAATTGGGATTTTTGTAGGAATTGCGTTGGTTGCCCTTTCCTTGTTACAACGACAAAGGTTATATGTTTTTCTTCTTCTTTTGTTAATTACGTTTACTATATTTGCTTTTTATATGCATGGAATTTCATCAGTTCGTAACTATACCTATGCATTTAATCACCCTTTTGAGTGTATTGTTTTCTTTTTTACATATCTTGGAAATCCATTTGTTGATAACTATGAATACGGAATACCGCTAATATTTGGATTTTTAGGGTTTTTATTTTTTTTATATGGCTGTTGGCTTGTATGGACTAAAAAAGTCTTTAACCCTGGTCAGCTATCCCTTCTTGGAGTCTCTATTTTTATCGTCTCTGTGGTTGGAATGGCCTCATTAGGGGGTCGTTCTGAAGGTGGTATTGCTTATGCTCTTTCTTCTAGATACATTACCCCAATTTTAATATTTTGGAGTGCGCAAATCCTTTTTTGGATGAGCATTAAATTTGAAGATTATCAGGACAATTTACGAAAATGGGTTTTGATCTTCGTATGTTCTTCTCTATGTTTGACTGTAGCCGTTGAACAATTCAAACTCATTTTTAACACTCATCCAATCAATCGCTATAATCTCATTCCTTTGGGAGCAAAACGTAAGGTTCAGTCAAATGCTGCTGCAGATGCTTTAATCAGTGGTGTATATGATCCAGATGCTTTGCTTCTAACGATGCCTACTTCAGAATTTTGGGAAGTGGTGCAAACAAGTGCGTTAACTTTGAAGGCTCATCGGCGGTCCTTGTTTTCGGATCCAGTAGCTCTTTGGGTTGGAAGCAAGTTATCAGATGTTCTTGTTGTGAGTCCAAATGTTGACACTTGCCAAGGCGCTATAGAAAAGATTGTGCCCATCGTTGGATCATCCGCTCCTAATGATGCGCGCGTAATGGGGTGGGCCTGGAATAATGCTGCAAGATTGCCAATAGAAAGAATTCTTCTTGTGAATCAAGAAAATATAATAATCGGCGTTGCTTCAGGGGGATATGCTTCGCCTAGTTCTTCAAACACCCCTAAAAATATAAAAAGCGCAATTATTGGGTGGCATGGCTTTGCAAAATTACCTGATGATGGTATAATTAGAGCATTTGGCGTTATTAGGAATGGTTTGGAAGCATGTCCCCTTAGTTTTGAGCGTTAAAGTTCTATTAAAAAAGTACTTCATGTATCGCTACATAAAGTTAATAGTGCAGGCCAAAGGCATCACAAATTTCCTAAAGTGTGAATACGAAACATAAGGATTACAAAATGGATCTCTCTAAAAAAAAAATATTAGTAACTGGTGCAGATGGTTTTATAGGAAGTCATCTTGTTGAGGCTCTTATAAAGAAAGACTGTGATATTAGAGCGTTTACTTATTATAACTCCTTTAATAGCTGGGGTTGGCTTGATTCTTTTGATAAAAAAACGCTTAATAATATTGAGGTCATTGCAGGAGATATAAGAGATCCCCATCATATAGCGGATGCGATAAAAACATGTGATGTTGTTTTTCATTTGGCAGCCTTAATTGCTATTCCTTTTTCATATCATGCTCCTGATGCTTATGTATCGACAAATATAGGAGGAACACTTAATGTTCTCCAAGCTTGCAAAAATTCAAGTGTGAGTCGCATTATTGTTACATCAACATCTGAGGTTTATGGGACAGCTCGTTATGTCCCAATTAATGAAGAGCATCCCCTTCAGGGTCAATCACCGTATAGCGCTTCTAAAATAGGCGCAGATAAAATTGCCGAAGCCTTCCATAAGTCTTTTGAGATGCCTATTATTATAGCACGTCCATTTAATACTTATGGCCCTCGGCAATCGGCTCGAGCGGTGATTCCAACAATTATTACACAACTCTTAAGTGGGGAAAAAGAAATTGAACTTGGGGATTTATCTCCTACACGTGATTTTAATTATGTTGCAGATACGGTTGAGGGTTTTATTGCTTTAGCTGAAGCAGATGAAACAATTGGAAAAGAAATTAATATTTCTACGGGTATGGAATATTCGATTGAAGAAGTCGTTAAGATTTTGATCGAAGAAATTAATCCACTTGTGAAAATCGTTACGAAAAATGAAAGACTTCGTCCTGAAAAATCAGAAGTTTATAGATTGTTGGGAGATAATAGTAAAATAAGAAACATGACCTCATGGCAACCTAAGCATAATATTAAAGAAGGATTAAAAGAAACAGTATTATGGTTTAAAAAACCAGAAAACATTTGTAAGTATAAGTCATGGATTTATAATTTGTAATATAAAAGAGAGATAGATAATATGAAAAGAGCCATTGTTTTAGCAGGAGGCAAAGGAGTTCGTTTGCTTCCCTATACAACTTTAATACCAAAACCTCTTGTTCCGTTAGGAGGAAAATACTCAATTCTTGAAATTGTTATTATGCAACTTGCCAATGCAGGATTTAATCATATCACTCTTGCCGTGAATCATTTATCCGATCTCATTATGGCTTATTTTGGTGATGGGAGTAAGTGGTCTATCAAATTAGATTATTCTAGGGAAAATGAGCCATTAAGCACAATTGGCCCTCTTACCCTTATTCAAGATTTGCCTGAAGATTTTCTTGTCATAAATGGAGATATCCTGTGTAATTTAGATTATGGAGCTTTTTATAACTTACATCTCTTACAAAAAAATGATGTGACTGTCGCAGCTTATCGTAGAGATGTGCATATAGATTTTGGAGTTATTATACAAAATAGTAATAATAAATTGATCGATTTTCAGGAAAAACCTTCTTATTCATTTGAGGTAAGCATGGGTATTTTTTGTCTTAATAAAAAAATAATAGATCAACTCCCAACAGCTCTCTCCTATGGTTTTGATACACTTATGCAGGATGGAATAAAAAATAAAAATAAAATTTTTATTCATTCTTTTGATGGATATTGGTTAGATATTGGTAGACCTCAAGATTATGACTATGCAAATTCAAATTTTGAAGAAATATTTTCCATTCTTAAAGCAGATATTTCCACTAAGAACACAGTTTTTTAGTCAACTTCAATTTTGAATAAGTCCCGATCACGCCATGGATGGCGCATTACACATAAAAGAAACTAAAGTGTCATGCCTCTTTCCAATTTTAGTGCTTTCGGTAAAAATACGAGTGGCGTCAGCTTTTTTTCCCTTACATCTCTTGTCCTTATTGTGATAGCAATAATCCAATTTCTGGAAAATGAAATCAATAAGTTTAGCTTTGATTTAGCTGCTTACGCTCTGTAAAAAAGTTTGTGTAAGTCTCTCTCTTAATTAGTATAGTTTATCTTCACCTGCAAAACGTTAAAAGGGGTCAGAAAATTCCGTTTACACAAGAAAAAATTTTGAAAGAAGTCAGTGAATATACAAAAAATAAGTATAATATCATTACCTTGCATTTAAAAAACATTATTGCTTCGCATAAGGATTTTGAAGAATTATTGCTATTTATTAGTTTATTAGACTCTCAACATATTCCTAGAAATCTATTAGATGCTTCTAAAAACAGTATTACAGTTAATAGTTTTCTTTATTTTTTGAAAAAATACTCTCTTATCACAAGCGAAGCTTCAGTTGTTTCTTGTTCTATAGCAACTTTTTCAATTCATCGAAGCACCCAAGAAATTATTCTTACTCATTTTATTTCCACTTTAGATTTAAAAAGAAAAAATGAGCTGCTCACTTCGATTTCTCATACATTAACAAACCATATGACTTCCCTAACAGATGAAGAAGATTTGGTAGCAATAAAGGCTTTACTGAGACATTGTGAAACATTTTTAGACCATCGCACCTTATTTTCCGCAAAGATTAGAAGTTCCATAGAAGGAAAGCTGGGAGCAATGTATTATTCCTTACGGTATTATTCTAAGGGACAACACATTCTTGAAAAAAGCTTTCTCGAATTAGAAAAGAATCCTATTGAAAATCATCGTCAAATTATTGATGTGCTCGCTTATCTCACCACAATTTATATGGAGCTCGGCAACCACGAAGACGCTCAGAATATAATTGAAAAAAGGATTGTTCCTTATAAGGCCTATTTTTCTGAAGTCCATCCTCATATGGCGCGAGCATTGACCTATTTAGGAGATGTTTCTACGATCTTAGGAAATTATGAGAAGGCTAAAACCTTACTTGAACAGAGTTTAGACCTTTATCAAAAACACTTTCCTACACAATATTTCTGGTTAGCGCGGACGTCTGCTTCCCTGGGCAATACCTATGTAGCATTAGGAAAATACGAAAAAGCTCAAAATCTTCTTGAAAAAGCCCTTCTCATTCATAAAACACATACCTTAAAAAATCGCCTTGATGTTGCCTGGATCTCAACATTTCTTGCAAACGTTTATAAAAAATTAGGAAACTACGACAAAGCCAAAAAATTACTTGAAGAAGCTATTGTCGTGGCTAAACAGTATTTGTCTGACAATCATATAGACATTGGTTGGATAACTGTGTTTTTAGGCAACGTTTATAGAGAGCTCGGACAGCTTGAAAAAGCTCAAAATCTTCTTGAACAAACCCTCATCGTTCATAGGGAAACCTGCGGAGAAGAAAATGTAAGAACCGCATCTGTCTTCATTGCTTTGGGAAGCGTTTATAAAGATCTTGGCCAATACGAAAAAGCAAAAATTTTTCTTAACAAAGGGCTCTTTATTTATGAGAAGGAATTTGGCGAAACTCATATTGAACCCGCTCGAATTTTAAGAGAGTTAGGACAAATTTATAGTCTAGAAGGCCATTTAGAATCCGCAGAAACTCTCCTCAATAAGGTTTTAAAGATATTTCAGAAAAACCATCATCCTGAACTCTATGTGTCCTTGGAAATATTGGCTGAGCTATTTTTAAAAAAATCTACACAAGCAATGCAGGAAGAAAATCCGCAATTATCTCTAAACCTTAAAAAGAAAGCCGTTGATGACTTAACCCAAGCTTTAAAAACGGTAGAGACTTATTTTCCAAAAGAGTCTCCTCATCGAGAGAGGATTGAAACAAAGCTTAAGAAAGCTCAATGATAGGCTCTTTCTCCCTCTTCCTCTGAATCGCCTCGAAGAAGAATTCACACTCTCTTTTTTAAAGTAAGTGTGTGTTATCAAGCCACCTAACAATCGGATAATCAAGTGTGTCCTCACAATACTAGCCTGTACGCAAACCCCACCTGGCTATGATGATTTTGTTGTTCATAATTATGAGTCAGATGAAGAAACCTTTATTCAAGCAAGTATGACCATAGATGAGCGCCTGTAGGTCATAAAGTTCCTTAAAAGCTGAAAGAGGAACCACTACCATCTATCCTCCTTCATAAGTTTTAGGGAGAGACAAAGTACCTTTAAGCAAGATCCTCTGTGATTTTCTCACATACTTAAGTGAGAAATAAGAAATTAACAAAAAACCACCTTTTCTATTATTAGGTTACAATATAAAATTTTGAAGCATAAATTAAGCATGAGGACTATATCATTTATGAATAACGGGATATGATTAGCCATTCCCGGAGGGTCGGTAAAGAGGTAGAACATAAGGAAACGAAATAAATTTTTCGTAAATAATGGGCATTAAAGGTTTACTAAATTCCAGAATAATTGGCTTTATATTGAGATCTATAATATTTTCTTTATTTTGTTTTTTCTAAGCTAAAAACTTAATATTTTGTTAATTGTTTCTTGAAATTTTATAAAATTGTTTGATAATAAAAAGTAACAAGAAGGAAAAATAGATGAAAAATAATATAGATTGGGATAAATTTAAATTATTTTATTATGTAGCGAAAGCGGGTAGTTTCACGGCTGCTGCGGAGACTCTGAATACGAGCCAATCAGCTTTAAGTAGAAGCATTCAATTACTCGAACACCAACTTAAAGTTAAGCTTTTTGAAAGAGTCCCGAGGGGTTTGGTCTTAACCAAGCGGGGAGAAAATTTATTAAGCGCAACTGAAAGAGCATTTGAAGAATTTTCACGTGCCGAAATGTTGATGCTTGAAGAGGAGGAAGAGCCACAAGGTGCATTGAAAGTGGCAACGACGATGGCTATTGCAACAGTGTGGATCATGCCTCATCTTCGTGATTTTTTAAGAAAATATCCTAAAATTCAATTGAGTATAATAGGAAATGATGAAGAATTAGACCTTAAAACCCGTCAAGCTGATGTCTCAATAAGACCATTTATGGAAAATCATCCTGAATTAATTCAGGAACAAATCTGTGTCTTTCATCTCAAACTCTATGCAAGCAAGGAATATCTTGAAGAATTTGGGACACCTCAAACGTCTCAAGATCTTGAGGGGCATAGGCTTATTGTTTTTGGGCAGGATGCAAAAAATCCTTATAATGATATTAACTGGCCTTTAAAAATGGGAATGCCAAAAGGAACGTTAAGAGAACCCTTTTTATGTATTAATAGTTCGGCAGGTATGCGCCAAGCAGCAGAAGATGGTCATGGGATCATAGCTCTTGCTGCGGAATACCCAGACTTGGAGAAAAGCAAACTTATTGAAGTTCTTCCAAAACAAGAAAAGCCGAGCATTCCTATCTATTATGTTTATCCTGAACATTTAAGTGATTCAAAGAGAGTAAAAATCCTTGGAGACTATTTAAAAGAGAGATTAAAGTCTCTTTAAATCTGAAAATTTGTCATCCTTCTTGTAATTAGTGTTGTCAAGTTAGTTTTTTAAGTGATATTAAATGGATGATTCAACCTTTTTATTATAAGGCTATTCTTACGCAGGAAGGTTGATCTATTTGAACGTGTTTTATCTTTTCAAGAAGGAAAGCAATAAATACTTATGAAAAAAAATTATAAAGCGATTATAGCTGCCATGATCGGAAATGCTTTAGAGTATTACGATGTTATGTTGTACGGCTTTTTTGCAACGATGCTTGCCCCCTTATTTTTTCCCACTGACAATGAAGCCATCTCCATCATTTCAAGTTTAGGAACTTTTGCCGCAGGTTTTCTCATGCGTCCGTTAGGGGGAATCGTGTTTGGACACTTAGGAGATAAATTTGGGAGGCGGCAAGCTCTTGTTTTTGCCATTTTTCTCGTGACAATTCCAACGCTTATCATTGGATTGCTTCCTACTTATGCAGACATTGGCATTGCAGCCTCCGTTATTTTAGTCATATGTCGCTTGTTGCAAGGCCTTTGCGTTGGAGGAGAATACAGTGGAGCTTCTATCTTTGTGATAGAATACTCAAAAAGAGGAAAAGAAGCTTTTGCGGGAAGTATTTTATGTGCCGCAGGATTCTTTGGGGGTGTTTTAGGAACTTTCTTTGGCTTTCTCTGTACTAATCCCTTTATGCCTTCCTGGGGATGGCGCATTCCTTTTCTTATTGGGACTCTCATCGGATTGATAGGTTATTACATGCGGACTCAAGTTAGTGAAAGTCCTGACTTTGTTCGCCACAAAGAGGAAAAAATTGCAAAAGTTCCTTTATTCGTCGTCTTTCAAAACAGGAAAATAAATCTTCTCTGCACAATAGGGATTGGGGCCACTTCGCTGATCCCTTTCTATCTCGCTTCAGTTTACATGGGATATATGTTGAGCTCGCAGCTCCACATTCCAACGTTTCAAATTATGTTAATCAACGTGGTTCTCAATATATTTTTAATTTTTCTTTTGCCCACAATGGGGATCTTTGCCGATAAAATAGGTAAAGAAAAATTGATGATACTCTCTTCTGCCTTCTCTATTGTCGTCGCTTTTCCTCTCTTTTCTCTTTTAGAAAATAATTTATCTTTATCCAATATACTTATTGTTCAAGCGATTTTAGGTATTATTACGGCTGGTTTTGGCGCCCCCAGTATGGCCCTTCTTTCCTCATTTTTCCCCGTACACGAGCGCTATAGTGGTATAGGATTTGGTTATGCATTAGGAGGCGCTCTTTTGGGAGGAACCACCCCTCTTATCCTTGCGAGCCTTTCAAGTTGGCTAGAATCTCCCCTTGTCCCCGCTTATTATCTTATGTTTAGTGGTGTTTTAGGCGTCATATGTGTTGTGAAGGGAAGAAAAGCCGACAGTTACTCGTCATCTGTTTACCCACAGGTGAGGGACTTACCGCCAACTCAATTCATCTTAAAATCAGCAGGAACAAAGTTGTAAACGAAGTTGGCGCGTGTCAGTTATTTTTCTTCTCTGATTGATTTTAAGGAAAGTTATGAGAAAGAAAG